>NZ_JBEZNH010000007.1:0-96738 GCF_040653115.1 Streptosporangium sp. NPDC048047
TCCATCACAAGGACGACACGCTACACACCAGAGATCACAAAGTGATGCTGGAGTATTAGCGGGCGCGTGGTCCCCTGCGGAGCAGGCGGATCAGTTCGGTGAGGTCCGCCGCCGCGTCATGGACGCGCTTCTCGTTCTCCCGGGCGTACTCGTGCAGCGCCCATACGGCCCCTTCCGCCAGCTCCCTCAGCTCGGAGAGCTGTGCGGTGACGTACTCGGCGTCGGCCCGCTCGCGCCTGCGCCGGTGCCAGAGCCCGTAGCCTCCCGCCGCGAACAGGGCCAGCGCCAGGCCCGCGAGGGGGAGCGTCGCCGAAGTGGCGAACGCCGCCGCCAGTACGGCGACGCCGAAGACGAGGAGCGCGTAACCCATCCAGGGGCGACCGCGGTCCGGCACACCCTCGACGGAGATCCGCTCCTCGGCCGCGGCCAGCGACTCGGGGTCCGGGCCCTCCGGCCGGAGGACCACGTGGTGTCCCAGGATCGGCATGGTGACCGATTCCGGCGGCTCGGCCTGGGTGGCCGTGACGAGGGTCTCCGCGGCGGACCGCACGATGGGCGCGGCCACGTGCAGGGCGATGCCCGCGAGGTGCAGGTCGGAACCGGGCCGCAGGTCGGTGAGGAGGTGGTCGGTGAGCCGGCCGGGCGGCGTCTCGGGTTCGGCGGAGCCGATGAGGTGCCGTAGGGCGCCGAGGAGCTCTTTCTCGGCCTCCGTGGGCCTCGTCTCGGGGACGGCCGGTGTGCGGCCGGAGCCGTTCTGCCGGGCGGAGGTGATCTCGGTGCACCGGCCGCGGAGGCGGGCGAGCTGGGCGGCGGCCTGCACCGGTTCGGCCAACTCTGGAAGCTCGGCGAGCTGGGGGAAGTCGACCAGCGAGGGCGGTACCACCATCGCGGGCTCGTGCGGGGTCAGCGCGCTCAGCCAGCGTTCGGGCTCGGCGTGCGCGGGGATGGCCACCGCGTCGAGCCTGCGGAGCACGAAGATCTTGCCGGCGGGGCCGTACGCGCCGCGGGCGGCTGCGAGCCAGAGCGCGCGCTGGCCGTGGGTGACCGGCCGGTCCAGCGACAGTTCACCGAAGGCGATGCCGAGCCAGGAGGCGTGGATCTGCTCGCCCTGCCCGGCGACGGCCAGGGCGAGGCAGAGGAAGAGCGCGGTCTGTCGGCCGTCGAGCTGGGCGGCGCGGCCGAGAGGTTCGAGGGCGTCCTCGCCCCGCAGGATCATGTCGAGAGCCTGGACGGCGGGCCCCAGCCAGTGCTCGGGCGCGTCCGCGGTCTCCGGTGGCATCGGGAGGCCGGCGCCGTCACCGGCGGTCAGGCCCGAAAGGAGCGCCTCGGCGTAGCGGTGCGGCTCCGTTCCGATGCGGGGGCTCGCGGTCAGGTCCGTGCTCAAGGCAGAGAACTCCCCGAAATCGTGACCGACTGACCGCGCCAGCGTAGTGCGATCCGGTCATCCCCGTCGGGAGGCGCGCCGAATCCAACTTTGCCGGATGATCGCCTCGATTTGCTGAATCAAGGCGATCATTCGGTCGATGATCTCACATGCGCTCGGGCACCGGGATGCCGAGCAGGCCCAGGCCGGTCTCCAGGACGCGCAGGGTCAGCGCGAGCAGGGCCAGGCGCGAGGCGCGGGTGGCAGGCTCGACGCCCTCCTTGAGTACGGGGCAGTGCTCGTAGAACGTGGTGAGGGCGCTCGCGGTCTCGAAGAGGTAGGCGGCGAGCTTGTGCGGGACCGACCCCTCGGCCATCTCCAGCACGGCCGGGCCGAACCCGAGGAGCTGGAGGGCTAGGGCTCGCTCGGCCGGGTGGCCGAGGACGATCGGACCGGTCGCCTCCGCCGGGTCGACCTCGCCCCTGCGGAAGATGGAGCGGATCCGGGCGGTGGCGTACTGCAGGTAGGGGCCGGTGTTGCCGGTCAGAGCGAGCATGCGGTCGAAGTCGAAGACGTACTCGCTGTCGTGGCTGACCGACAGGTCGGCGTACTTGACCGCGCCCATGCCGACGGCGCGCGCGATCTCCGCGCGGGTCGCCTCGTCGTAGTCGCGTTCGGCGATCACCGCGGCGGCCCTGGTCTCGGCCTCGGTGAGCAGGTCGAGCAGCTTGACGGACTCGCCGCTGCGGGTCTTGAACATCTTGCCGTCGCTGCCCAGCACGCTGCCGATCTGGACGTGCTCGGCGTCGACGTGGTCGGGCAGCCAGCCGGCCATCCGGGCGGAGGCGAACAGCATCGACATGTGCAGGGCCTGGGTCGCGCCGATCACATAGAGGATGCGGTCGACCTTGAGGTCCTGGACGCGGTAGCGGATCGTCGCCATGTCGGTGGTGGCGTAGCCGTACCCGCCGTCGCTCTTGCGGATCATGAACGGGAGAGGCTGGCCCTCGCGGCCGGTGAAGCCGGGCGGGAAGACGCAGAGCGCGCCGTCGCTGATCACGGCGATGCCGCGTTCCTGCAGCTCGTCGCAGACCTGGGCGAGCATGGGGTTGTACATGCTCTCGCCGGCGATGTCGGCGTCGGTCAGCAGCACGCCGAGCTGGGCGTAGACCTTGTTGAAGTAGCGGACCGTGGCGTCCATGAAGATGCGCCACAGGCGCATGGTCTCCGGCTCCTCGGCCTGGAGGGTGACCACGCGGGCGCGGGCGCGCCGGTTGAACTCGGAGTCGCCGTCGAACTTCGCGCGGGCGGCCTGGTAGTAGGCGTTGCCCTCGCCGGCCTCCAGCTGCGCCACGGCGGCGTCCTCGCCGATGTCGAGGAGGTGCTCGATGAGCATGCCGAACGGGGTGCCCCAGTCGCCCAGGTGGTTCTGCCGGACGACCCGGTTGCCGAGGTGCTCGTGGACGCGGACGAGCGCGTCGCCGACGATGGTGGTGCGCAGGTGGCCGACGTGCATCTCCTTGGCCGCGTTGGGCGCGGAGTAGTCGACCACGACGGTCTGCGGCGACGCGGTCTCGGGGACGCCGGCCCGCGGGTCGGCCAGCAGGCCGGTGACCTGACCGGTGATCCAGTCGTCGGAGAGGGTGATGTTCAGGAAGCCGGGGCCGCTGACCTCGACGGTGCCGGGGAAGGGCTCACCCTCCCCGCTCGCGCCGGAGAGGCGGTCGGCGATCTCCTGGGCGACCTCGCGCGGGGCCCGTCGCAGTCGCTTGCTCAGGCTCATCGCGACGTTCGCCTGGTAGTCGGCGAACTGCGAAGGACGGATCAGCGGGTCTGCGGTGGCGTACTCAGCGCCGAAGGCGGCGGCCAGCGCCTGCTGGACGCGCTCGGTGAGCACGAGCTGCGGGTCGGTCATGTATCAAGGGTATCGGTTGGCCTGCGTTGAACCCGCTATATATCGGCCGATGACATGATCTTGAAAACGGTCGCGGACAGGGGTGCGGGAGGGCTGCGCGGCCTCGTTCCGGAGTCTCGCCGGACGCGCCGGTCCCGCCCGTACGGGGTCTCGCCGGACGCGCCGGTCCCGCCCGTACGGGGTCTCGCCCGGCGTGGCGGCCCTGCCCGTACGGCGGTCTCACCGACGTGGCCGTCCCGCCCGTACGGCGGTCTCATTCCGGGGGGCCGTCGCCGGGGTCCGGCGGAGACGGCGGCGGGGTCGCGGCCGGGGAGGCCTGCGGGGACGATCGTCCCCAGAGGCGGTGCGACCGGGAGTGGGCCAGGCGTTCTCCCACCCGCGCCACCACGCCCCGCCGGGCCAGCTCGGCCGCCAGGACGCACGCGGCGCTGACGCCGCCGGCCCGGGAGGCCCCGTGCGCGATGACCACGGTGCCGTTCAGGCCGAGCAGTACGGCCCCGCCGTGGACCTCCGGGTCGAGCCGCCGGTGGAGCTCCCTGAGGCGTCTGCGCTGCAGCAGGCCACCCAGCCGGGCCGCGTGGCTCTCCCGCAGTGTGGCCCCCAGCTCCGAGAAGGCGTAACGGACGCTGCCCTCCATGGTCTTGAGCGCCACGTTGCCGGTGAAGCCGTCGGCGACGATGACGTCGACGGCTCCGGTGAGCAGGTCGTGTCCCTCGATGTTGCCGGCGAAGTTGAGGCCCGGCGCGGCGGACAGCAGTTCGTGGGCCCGCCGGACGAGCTTGTTGCCCTTCTCCGGCTCGCTGCCGATGGTGAGCAGGCCGATCGTGGGGTCGGGGATGTCGAGGCATGCCTGCGCGTAGGCGGCTCCGAGATGGGCGAACTGCACCAGCATCTCGGGTTTGACCTCGGCGTTCGCCCCGGCGTCCAGCAGGATGGTGGGGACGGGCCTGGTCGGCAGGGCGACCGCGATGGCCGGACGGAGCACTCCGGGCTGGCTGCGGAGCCGTAGCTTGCCGGTGGCGACCACCCCGGCGGTGGAGCCGGCGGAGACCACGGCGCAGGCGTCGCCCCGCCGTACGAGGTGGCAGGCGACGGCGATGCTGGAGCGCGGGCGGCGAAGGCTCGCCAGGGCGCCCTCGTCCATGGCGAGGGCCTCCTCGGCCCGCACGATGGGGATCTCGGTGAGCGCGTCGTGCCGGGCGAGCGCCTCGTGGAGAGGGCGGGGCGCGCCCACGAGGAGGACGGGCACCCCGTGTTCCCGTACGGCCCGCACGGCTCCCGCGACGATCTCGTCGGGAGCGTGGTCGCCGCCCATGGCGTCCAGGGCGATGGGCGGGACGCCGGAGGCGTCGGTGTCAGGCAAGCGGTCACCTCGTGCGGGAAAGGGGATGTCCGCATCGTAGGCGGGGTGGCCGCGGGCTCGGTCTCCCGGGGGGCCGGAGCCCCCGGATGCGGTCCTTCCCACTCGGGGCCCGAAAGCGTCCGAGGCCCGAAAGCGTCCGGAGTTCGAAAGCGTTCGGGGAAGCGGCCGGGGTCCGAAGGCCTCCCGGGACGCAGATGCCTCCCGGGGACGCAGAGGTGTTTCGGGGCTCGAAAGCGTTCCGGGGTCCGGAGGAAGGCTCCCGGAGGCGGGAGGGCCTCGGGAGGGGCGGGCCTCAGTGCCTGGAGGGAAGGTTCCAGTCGGTGGTCTCCCGCGAGATGATGATCTTCCCGAAGGCGACGTTGCCGACGACCCTGATGACGGGCCCGTCCCCGGCACCGATGCCGCCCGAGATGCTGCGCTTGGAGAACAGCGCGCCGACCTCGTCGATGACGTGGGAGCTCTCGGGGACCCTGACGATCATCTTGCTGAAGCGGCAGTCGACCTCAAGGGTGATCTCCCGGCCGGGGAGGACGGCGTCGGACAGGTCGACGATCAGGGCGCCGAAGGTGGCGTTCAGCGCCGTGTGGCGTCCGGCGATCCAGCGCCCGCCGCGGATCACCTTGCTGAAGACCGCGCCGATCTCCTGCCGGACGGGGGCGGCGCCGGTGCCGGCCGAGGTGATGTCGGGCAGGTCGCGGGTGATCGGGACGAGTTCACCCACGGTCACGGCGTTGTAGGTCGCCTCCAGGCGGTCGGCGTGTTCGACGCTGGTGAGCCTGCCGGAGGCGAGGGCTTCGCTCAGCACGCTCGCCACATGGTCGCGGTCGGCGTCGGAGGCGCGCAGCGCGGGGTCGGACCCGTGCGGGACGAGACCGGCCACGCGGGTGGCGGGGTCGAGGGAGGTCATACGCCGATTGTATGCGGACAAGATATATCGCGATAGGCGAATCCGGTGTTTTCCGGAGGAGGACGTCAAGTCGTACGGAGCGTCGGGAACGGCGAGCCGCGTGGGGGCGCGGTCCGGAGCCGGAAGGACGCCGGGGAAGAGGCCGTGCGGTCCGGAGCGGGAGAGGTATCGGGGAGGGGCCGTGCTGTCCGGAACCGGAAGGACGCAGGGGAGGCGGGCCGCATCCGGTTCGGGGTTCCGGTGTGCCGTCCGGTGGGAGTGTGGGCCGTGGCGTGGAGGCCCCGTATCCGCCGTGACCGGTCAAGTGTGCACCCGGGAACGGGACGGCGCGGGCCAGGAGGGTAATCAGCTGGCCAAAGGCCGATCTCGCGCCGTCCGGCCTGGGATACAAATGCCGAGCGGTTCCCGGCCGGCGCGTTCTCCGCGCACCCTTCACCTCGCGCCCGCCGGCGACACAGGGTCCGAAAGCCCGCTTCCCGAAAAGAGTCCGGGAGTCAAGCGGGCCGAAGAGAAGCTGGGAAGGCAACCATGAAGAAGGTCATCAAGACGGCCGTGGCCGTCGCGGCGTTCGGTATCGCGGCGACGGTGTGCGCCCCCGCCCAGGCGGCGACGAACAGCGGTATCGGCGGGAACGACAACCTGCTGGGCATCCTCGGTCTGCAGCTCGACAACCTCAACCTGCTCGGCCAGCCGATCGGGTCGCTCGGTCTCAACGGCGGCACCGAGACGGGCATGCCGTCCATGGGCATGCCGATGGGCGGGATGCCCATGGGCGGAATGCCGATGGGCGGAATGCCGATGGGTGGCATGCCCATGGGCGGCATGCCGATGGGCGCGCAGATGGGCGGGATGCCGATGGGCGGCATGCCGCTGGTGGTCATGGGCCGCTGACGGCGGCCGGGTGGCGCTCCCGCGAACGGGCGGGGGCGCCACCGGACGGTCCGGGTCTCCGCCCCGCGGATCGCTTCGTGGGACCGCGGATGGCTTCGCGGGACCGCGGATCGATTCGCGGGACGGGGCCCGGGACGGGGCTCGGAGCGGCCCCCGGCCCTCGGCACCCGCCGGGAGCCGGATGACCGTGACGAGGAGAGGGGGCGGCCGATGTGCATCGGCCGTCCCCTCTCCGTCGTGCCGCGCGCCGTGACCGGCCGCCGAAGTCCGGCCACGTGCGCCCTCCCGGTGGGCGTGAGGCGCCCCGGGGCGCCGCCCTTCCCGGTGCCGGGGACCTCGCGCTGGTCTCCCGGGTGCTTCGGGCCCGCGGATCCCCCGGGTGTGCGCGGACCCGCTCCGCTCAGGCCCCCGGCGCCCGTACGGCGGTGCGGCGGGCGATCTGGGCCTGGAGCCGTGCCATCTGCCAGTGCAGCTCGATGAGCTGCTCGGTCAGCTGGAGGCGGGGAATCTCGGATGGGTCCTCGACGGCCAGGTGGTCGATCGCGGTCGACAGCTCTCGCAACGCGCTCCCCCACTCCATGACGGCTTCCAATGATCGAACCAACGTTCGAATCATAGCGGACCGCTGATCCTCGTGTCAGCGGATCGGGACGGGCGCGCCGGAGACGCGGCGGCCCGCCCGGCGCGCCGGACGCGGCGGGGCCGGGGAACCGGGTGTGCCGGGACGCGTCCGGGCGGGCGGCCGTCCTGCGGGCGCCGGTCCGCCCGGGGCAGGACCGGGGCGGCGGCGCGGTGGTCAGCTCTCGTAGACCGGTGCGATGTAGCCGCGGGCCAGGGTGTGGGCGGTGATGTTGAACCCGACCACGGCCGGCGGGGTGTCGGGGCCCAGATCGAGCTTGTCCACGTCGAGGGCGTGCACCGCGAGGACGTAGCGGTGCGGCCAGCCGGGCGGCGGGGCGGCGCCGCCGTAGGCGTTGGCGCTGTAGTCGTTGCGGCCGTGGGTGCCGAATCCGCCGTCGGCGCTCCCGGCGCCCCTCGGAAGCTCCGTCACGTCGGCGGGGATGTCGAACAGCAGCCAGTGCCAGAACCCGCTGCCGGTGGGGGCGTCGGGGTCGTAGCAGGTGACGGCGTAGCTCAGCGTGCCCTCAGGGGCGCCGGACCAGCGCAGGTGGGGGGAGAGGTTCTCTCCGGTGAAGCCCCAGTCGTCGAACACGTGGGTCCGGGACATGGTCTCGCCGTCGCGGACGTCGTCGCTCTCGACGGTCAGTGCGGGGACCTGGGGCAGGAAGTCGTAGGGGATCGGTGGCCGCGAGGACACAGGTTCACCTCCGGTGGGACGGTCTTTCTGACCTCCCCATCCTGCCCGGGGTCAGGCGTTGTAGGCGGCGAGGACCGCCTTCGGGTCGCCGTCCATCTTGATCTTTCCCTTGTGCAGCCAGATGACCCGGTTGCAGGTCTCCTCGATCACGTCGAGGTTGTGGGCGACGAGGAAGACCGTGCCGGCCTCGTCGCGCATCTTCTTGATGCGCTCCTGGCTCTTGCGCTTGAAGTCGCGGTCGCCGGTGGCCAGGGCCTCGTCGATGAGCAGCACGTCGTGGGACTTGGCCGAGGCGATGGCGAAGCGCAGGCGGGCGCCCATGCCCGAGGAGTAGGTGGACATGGGGAACTGCACGAACTCCCCGATGCCGGAGAAATCGACGATGTCGTCGTACTTCTCCTTGACCTGCGCGGGGTTCATGCCCATGGCGTAGCAGCCGAGCACGATGTTGCGCTCGCCGGTGAGCTCGCGCATCAGCGCGGCGTTGACGCCGAGCAGGGACGGCTGGCCGTCGGTGTAGACGGCGCCGGAGTGCGGCGGCAGCAGGCCGGCGATGGCGCGCAGCAGCGTGGACTTGCCGGAGCCGTTGCGGCCGACGATGCCGATGGCGTCGCCGTGGTGGGCCACGAAGGACACGCCGCGTACGGCGTGCACCTCCTTCATCTGGGGCCGTCCCTGGCGCTTGACGAGGCGCATGAGGGCGTTGGCGGCGTTGCCCTTCTCGTTGTCGGTGGCCGCGCCGTACACGCGGTAGATGATGTGCAGATCGTCCACGATGACCGTGGGGACGGGCTCCTCGCCCTTGCCCGCGGGTTCGGGGTCAGGGTGCACCCTGACGTCCGTGCTGGGGACGCCGGGCTCCTCGGCCTTCACGTGCGACAGCTCCTCGGTCAACTCAGCCACGGCCGTACTTCTCCTCGGCTCGCCAGAAGTACCAGAAGCCACCGATCAGGGCGAACACTCCCCAGAATACGCAGACCTGCCAGATGTAGGGGCGAAGCTCGTGCGTTTGCATGAGCAGGTCGCGCATGAGCTCCATGTAGGCGGCGGCCGGGTTGAAGTACATGACGTCGGCGACCCACTGGGGCAGGTGCGCGGCGTTCACGACCCGGTCCTGGATGGAGAAGAACACCCCGGAGGCGTACAGCCAGGTGCGCATGATGAAGGGCAGCAGCTGGTTCAGGTCGCGGGCCGAGGCGCCGACGCGGGCCAGGACCAGGCTCGCGCCGATGTTGAACATGGTCTGCAGCGCCAGTGCGACCGGGACGAGGAGCCAGAGCCACGTGGGCATCTCGCCGAGGACGAACATCAGCGCGACCAGCACGCCCATGGATATCAGGAGCTGCTGGAACTCCTGGATGGTGTAGGCGAGCGGGAGCGCGGCGCGGGGGAAGTGCAGGGCGCGGATCAGCGACAGGTTGCCGGAGATCGCCTTGGCGCCGCTGCTCACCGAGCGCTGGGTGTAGGTGAAGACGAACATCCCGGTGATGAGGAACGCCGGGTAGTTCACGATGCCGCCCTTGGCCCCGAGGATGAGGCCGAACATCACGTAGTAGATCGCGGCGTTGAGCAGCGGCGTGAGGACCTGCCACAGCTGGCCCAGGGCTGAGTTGCTGTACTTCGAGACGTTGCGCGCGGTGGCGTACGTCATGACGAAGTGCCGTCGTTCCCACAACTGGCGCAGGTAGACGGGCAGACTGGGGCGTGCGATGGCACGCCGAAGTCCGTAACGCTCGGCGAGCTTGGCCAGCGGCTCCTGCCCCGTGGCGGAGGTGCCGTTCTTCGGGCCGCCCGCCTGGGCGTCCGCGATCGCGGATTCCGGCTGGCTCATGGCAAGGACTCTATTGGATGCGAGTGGTTGAAGTGCCTGCGGCGGGGGTCCCGCCGCACACATTGGACGGGATCTCCGGGAAAGAGGTTCCACGGCGATTCGTGTGGTTTGCCGATGGACCCCGGGTCCCTCTCGCCCCGCCCAACGTTAGCCCAGCTCAAGGTCAGCAGGGGGGCAACGGGTGCGAGCACTGCCGGTGCGCCGGTATTTTAGCCTGGTCGTTCACGTACCATATGTGCCCCTATGTCGGGTTAATACCTCGATGGGGGGTTGTGGGGGCGGTGCTGGCAGACTTATGACGTTGAACCGGCACAAGCGTGACCGAACTGCAACATCACAGGGGCGACTCGGTGTGGAGCGGTACGGGATAGTCGCGTCTGACTGGTGTGGCGTCAGCACGTTGCCCAGGGTGACGGGGACCTGAGGACCACAAGATCCTCTTCCGTTGTGCCCCGGTCTTCGGCAGTTAATCGGCGACGTCCGCCTGTAAAGGGAGGAAAAACCTACAATGCGCGTTACTAACGGCGCACGGATCATCGCTGGCACCGCGCTGCTCGCGCTCGGGCTCGCCGCGTGCGGCAGCCAGTCCTCCACCGGTGGGGGGTCGGCCGCCGGCGGTGACCAGCCCGTGCGCATGGAGCTGGGTGAGCCGCAGAAGCTCTTCTACCCCGGCGACACCACCGAGTCCGAGGGCTCGGAGGTCCTGGCCGCGATCTTCGCCCCGCTCGTCGACTACGACGAGAACAAGCAGGTCGTCAACGACGTCGCCGAGTCGATCGAGTCCACCGACAACAAGGTCTGGACGATCAAGCTCAAGCCGGGCTACACCTGGCACAACGGCGAGCCGCTGATCGCCCAGAACTACGTGGACGCCTGGAACTACGCGGCGAACCAGGACAACGCGCAGGGCGCCAACGGCTTCTTCAGCCGCGTCGAGGGCTGGGCCGACCTGAACCCGGGCGAGGGCAAGACCGTCTCCGCCAAGGGGATGAAGGGCCTCAAGGCCGTCGACGAGAGCACCTTCAAGGTGACGCTCTCCAAGCCGTTCTCGCAGTTCAAGACGATGCTCGGCTACACCGCGTTCTACCCGCTGCCCAAGGCGGCCTTCGGCCCCGACGGCAAGATCACCGACGCGTACGCCAAGCAGCCGATCGGCCAGGGCTACTTCAAGCTCGACAAGCCCTACAACAAGGGCACCGACCAGACGATCGACCTCACCCGCTACGACAAGTTCCCGGGTGAGAAGCCTAAGTTCGACAAGCTCCAGTTCAAGCTCTACACGAGCCCGGAGACCGCGTTCAACGACCTGGTCGCCGGAAACCTGGACGTCCACGACTCGCTGCCCCCGTCGGCCATCTCCCGGGCCAAGACCGAGCTGGGCGAGCGCTACATCGACACCGCCGACGCCGGCGTCGGCTACATCGGCTTCCCGCTGCAGTACAACAAGATCTACTCGAACATCAAGGTGCGCGAGGCCATCTCCATGGCCATCGACCGCAAGACGATCGCCGAGACCGTCTTCTCCGGCACCCGCGCCCCCGCCGACGACTTCATCAACCCGCTGCTGGAGGGCTACCGCCAGGGCGCCTGCGCGGTCTGCACCTACGACCCGGCCAAGGCCAAGGAGCAGTACGCGGCCGCGGGCGGCCCGAAGACGCTGGAGCTGGGCTACAACACCGACGGCCCGCACAAGGAGTGGATCGAGGCCGTCGCCAACAGCCTCCGCGCCGGCCTCGGCGTGCAGGTCACGGTCAAGCCGTTCGAGAAGTTCGCCTCGATCCTCGACGACCTGGACAAGAAGAGCTACACCGGCATGTTCCGCATGGGCTGGGCGATCGACTACCCGTCCGCGGAGAACTACCTGACCCCGGTCTTCTCCACCGTCGCGATCAAGACCGGCTCCAACTACGCCGGCTGGTCCAACAAGCAGTTCGACGAGCTGCTGGCCAAGGGCGACGCCGCCGCGACCCAGGAGGAGGGCCTGAAGTACTACCAGCAGGCCGACGACATCCTGATCAAGGATCTGCCGTACATCCCGGTGTACTTCTACCGGACCAACGCGGCCTTCTCCCAGCACGTCAAGGGCGTCACCACCAACCTCCTCAACCAGGTCGTCTGGACCAAGGTCGAGAAGGTCGCCTGACCGACGCCCCAGGGGCCGGGCGCCGCGCCCGGCCGCACGAACCGCCTCACGGCCGCGGACCCTCCTCGTCCGGCACCGACCACCCCCGGGTGCCGGCCGGGGAGGGCCGCGGCGGGGCACAAGGGAGGCTTGAATGGGCCGCTACATCCTCAGGCGCCTGATCCAGGCGATACCCGTCCTGCTGGGCGCCACCCTGCTCATCTACGCCATCGTCTTCGCGCTGCCCGGCGACCCCATCGCGGCGCTGGCGGGCGAGAAGCGGCTGGACCCCAACATCGTCGGCATCCTGCGCGAGCAGTACCACCTGAACGACCCGTTCATCGTGCAGTACTGGTACTACCTCACGGGACTGTTCAGCGGCGACTTCGGCAAGACCTTCGCCGGCGTGCCGGTGACGGACCTCATGGCCGGGAAGTTCCAGGTGACCATCAACCTGGCGGCGACCGCGCTGGTCCTGGAGGCGGTCATCGGCATCGGCCTCGGCCTGCTCGCGGCGCTGCGCCGCGGCCGGCCCGCCGACTCGGCGATCCTCGCCGCGACGCTGGTGCTGATCTCCATCCCCACGCTGGTCACCGGCTTCGTCCTGCAGCTGCTGCTGGGCGTGAAGCTCAAGACGGCCGGGATCGACCTGTTCCCCATCGCGGGCGTGACGGAGGGCTGGCGCAGCTATCTTCTGCCCGGCTTCGTGCTCGCCGGGGTGTCGATCGCCTACCTCACCCGGCTCACCAGGACCAGCCTGGCCGAGACGCTGCGCGCCGACTACATCCGCACCGCGGTGGCCAAGGGTCTGCCCCGCCGCCGGGTCGTCGGCCGGCACGCGCTGCGCAACGCCCTGATCCCGCTGATCACCTTCCTCGGCGCCGACCTCGGCACGCTGATGGGCGGCGCGGTGATCACCGAGACGATCTTCAATCTGCCCGGCATCGGCCAGCAGCTGTTCAGCTCCGTCTACCTGCGCGAGCAGTCCGTGGTCGTCGGGATCGTGACCGTGCTGGTGCTGGTCTACATCCTGGCCAACCTGGTCGTAGACCTGCTGTACGCCGTGCTCGACCCGAGGATCCGCTATGAGTGACACGATCGCGCCGGCCACCCGGCGCCGCAAGCACGGAGGCGGGACCGCCAGGCACGGCGGGGCCGCCAAGCCGCCCAAGGCGCCCAAGGCGCCCAAGGCGGCGAGCCTGTGGAGCGACGCCTGGCACGACCTGCGCCGCCGCCCCCTCTTCATCGGCTCGGCCGTCCTCATCTCGGTCATCCTGCTCATCGCGGCGTTCCCCGGGCTCTTCACCTCGGTGAACCCGTTCGACGCCGCCGGCTGCGACCTCGGCAAGGCACGGCAGCCGATGAGCGGCGCCCACTTCTTCGGCACCGACAACCTCGGCTGCGACGTCTACGCGCGCACCCTCCACGGGGCCCGCAACTCGATCGTGGTCGGCCTGAGCACCACGATCGTCACCGCGGTCGTCGGCGGCCTGCTCGGCCTGTTCGCCGGGTTCAAGGGCGGCGCGGTGGACACCCTGTTCTCCCGGATCACCGAGATCTTCTTCGCGATCCCGTCGATCCTCGGCGCGCTGCTCATCCTCGCGGTCTTCCGTACCGGCAACGTCTGGACCGTCATGCTGGCGCTGGCCGTGCTGACGTGGCCGATGACGTTCCGCATCATGCGGGCCGCGGTGATCACCGCCAAGAGCCAGGACTACGTCGTCGCCGCACGGGCGCTCGGCGCCTCGGCCCCCCGGATCATGTTCCGGCACATCCTGCCGAACGCCGTCGCGCCGGTGATCGTGGTCTCCACGATCAACCTGGGCACGTTCATCGCGGCCGAGGCGGGCCTGTCGTTCCTCGGCGTCGGCCTCCGCTCCCCGGACATCTCCTGGGGTCTGATGATCTCCGACGCCCGGGAGCGGTTCCTGGAGGCTCCGGCTCCGCTGCTGTTCCCGGCGCTGTTCCTGAGCCTGACCGTGCTGGCCTTCATCATGCTGGGCGACGCCGTGCGCGACGCCCTCGACCCGAAGCTGCGGTAAGGGGGACCCGCTGTGAAGAAGACCTCGACGCCGGTGCTGCCGGCGCGGACGGCCCCGGGTGACGAACCGCTGCTCGCCGTCGACGACCTGCACGTGGAGTTCGCCACCCGCCACGGCGTCGTCAAGGCGGTCAACGGGGTCAGCTACTCGCTGAGCCCCGGCGAGACCCTCGCCGTGCTCGGCGAGTCCGGCTCCGGAAAGTCGGTGACCGCGCAGGCCGTCATGGGCATCCTCGACATGCCGCCGGCCCGCATCCCCCGCGGTGAGATCCGCTTCCGCGGCACCGACCTGCTGCGGCTGCCGGAGGACCAGCGGGCGCAGGTCCGCGGCCAGCGCATCTCGATGATCTTCCAGGACGCGCTCTCCGCGCTGAACCCGGTGTTCACCGTGGGCTGGCAGATCAGCGAGATGTTCCGGGTCCACCGTGGCATGTCCCGCCGCGACGCCACGAAGAAGGCGATCGAGCTGATGGACCGGGTCCGCATCCCCGCGGCCCGGCAGCGGGTGAACGACTACCCGCACCAGTTCTCCGGCGGCATGCGCCAGCGCATCATGATCGCGATGTCGATCGCGCTCGACCCGGAGGTGCTGATCGCCGACGAGCCCACCACGGCGCTCGACGTGACGGTGCAGGCCCAGATCATGGAGCTGCTCGCCGAACTCCAGCGCGAGAGCAACATGGGTCTGATCCTCATCACCCACGACCTCGGCGTCGTGGCGGACGTGGCCGACAAGATCGCGGTCATGTACGGCGGGCGGATCGTGGAGAACGCCCTGGTGCACGACATCTACCGCGCGCCCGCCCACCCGTACACCAAGGGCCTGCTGGACTCCATCCCCAGGGTGGACCTCAAGGGCCAGGAGCTGTACGCCATCAAGGGCATGCCGCCGAACCTGCTGGACATGCCGCGGGGCTGCGCCTTCCACCCCCGGTGCCCCTACCGTCAGGACGACTGCGTCACCGACGCGCCACCGCTGCATCCGATCGGGCCGACCCGGGGCAGCGCGTGCCACTACTGGAGGGAGGTCCTCGATGACAGCCGAAGGTGAGCCGATCCTGGAGGTCCGCGACCTGGTCAAGCACTTCCCGCTGCACCAGGGCGTCCTGCTGAGGAAGCAGGTCGGCGCGATCAAGGCCGTCGACGGGGTCTCCTTCGACCTGCGCCGCGGCGAGACGCTCGGCATCGTCGGCGAGTCCGGCTGTGGCAAGTCCACGCTGGCCAAGGTGCTGATGGCGCTGGAGCGGCCGACCTCCGGCTCGGTGAGGATCAACGGCCGGGAGATCGCGAACGCGAAGGGGGCCGAGCTCAAGAGGGTCCGCCGCAACATCCAGATGGTGATGCAGGACCCGTACACCTCGCTGAACCCCCGGATGACCGTGGGCGACATCATCGGCGAGCCGTACGAGATCCACTCCGAGGTCGCGCCCAAGGGCGACCGCCGCCGCAAGGTGCAGGAGCTGCTGGAGGTCGTGGGGCTCAACCCCGAGCACGTCAACCGCTACCCGCACCAGTTCTCCGGCGGGCAGCGCCAGCGCATCGGCATCGCCCGCGGCCTGGCGCTCCAGCCGGAGATCATCGTCTGCGACGAGCCGGTGTCCGCGCTCGACGTGTCGATCCAGGCGCAGGTCGTCAACCTGCTGGAGCGGCTGCAGCGGGACTTCGGCCTCGCCTACGTCTTCATCGCCCACGACCTGTCGGTGGTCCGCCACATCTCCGACCGGGTCGGTGTGATGTACCTGGGCAAGATGGTGGAGATGGGCACGGACGTGGAGATCTACGACCGGCCCGCGCACCCGTACACCCAGGCGCTGCTGTCGGCGGTGCCGGTGCCCGACCCCGACGGGCGGGAACGGCGCGAGCGGATCGTGCTGCAGGGCGACCCGCCGTCCCCGGCCAGCCCGCCGTCGGGCTGCCGGTTCCGCACCCGGTGCTGGAAGGCGCAGGACATCTGCGCCCAGCAGGAGCCGCTGCTGCAGATCAGGCCCGGTACCGGGCACGCCAGCGCCTGCCACTTCGCCGAGACCCACGACGTGGTGCACGTGTAGGGGTTCTCTCCGGCCGTACGGCCCGCACGGCCCGTATGGCGGGCCGTCGCGCGACGCGCCGGCCGTACGGGCCGGCGGTCGGGTACGGCCGCGTGCCGGAAAACGGCCGAGGGCGGTGCCCCGCACGGTGACGTGCGGGGCACCGCCCCTTTCCGGTATTCGGAGAAGCCGGCCGGCGCCCGCCGCAGTGCGCGGGACCGGCCGGCGGCACCGCTCCTTAGAGGATGCCGATGCCCAGGTTGCCGACGCCGACGAGGCCGCCGATGCCCGTGCCGTTGCCCACGACGCCGGTGCCGGGGCTGAGGGTGTTGATGTTGTTGCCGCCGCCGAGGAAGCCGCCGCCACCGGGGACGAGCCCGCCGCCCCAGCCGGCACCGCCCCAGCCGCCGCCGGCCCAGCCGCCGCCCCAGCAGCTGCCGCCGCCCCAGCAGCTGCCGCCGCCGACGCCCCAGCCGCCGCCGAAGCAGTTGGCGCCGCTGGCGATGGCGACCGGGGTCGAGGTGACGACCTGGCCGTAGGTGACGGTGCTGGTCGGGATGAAGGCGCTGCCCCCGCAGCAGTTGGCCGTCTTGGCCGTGGACGCCGAGGCGGCGACGGCCGGGGCGAGGACGGCGAGGCCGACACACGCCGAGGTGACGAGAAGACGACGAATCATTTGTGTTCCCCCCGAAAGGAAATCGCGCCAGTGATTGGCCTTGGAACTCCGCGTATGCGCGTGATCACGCGAAGTAGCGAGAGTGAGACTATCCAGCGGCGCGTCTACGGGCGGTGCCGAGAAGGTCAGGCGGCGGCAATGATCGCAGCACCATAGGCGGGCAGACAGTGAGATAAAGCCCGCCTGGCACCGCACGGCCGCGACCGTCGTGACCCTCGCGCCCGGGGGTCCCCGGCGGCCGGAACCGGAGACGGCCCCGGGCCGCGGGGCGCGGCGCGGGTCAGGGGTGAACCGGCACGGCCCCGGGCCGCGGGGCGCGGCGCGGGTCAGGGGTGGACCGACAGGCGCACGTGGGCGCCGGGGGGCAGGCCGAGCCGCTGCGAGGCGTCGCCCGCGTGGACCGCCAGTGACAGCAGCCCCGCCGAGTCGGTGAAGGCGACCAGCTCGCCCGGCGCGACGGCGGCGAACGTCTCACGGAACGGCACGGTGACGTGCCGCCTGCCCAGCCAGACCACCAGGGTGCTCCCGGGACGCGCGCCCAGCGTGGCCAGGTCGCCCCCGGTGACCGAGAGCTGGGTGTTGCCGTGGCCGTCCACAGACAGCACCTCGCCCTCCACCGCGCCCTCATGCAGTCGCGAGGTCGGCGCGGGCAGCGAGACCAGCCGGTCGAGCGGGATCGGCGGCCCCACCTCGGACGGCCTGCGCCCGACCGTCAGGAACGCCGCGACGGGCGCGAAGACGTCGCGGCCGTGGAAGGTCGGTGAGACGGGCCGGTGGAAGAACTCCTCGTTGGTGAGCTCGTAGGCCGCCCGCGCGCCGCCGTTCGCCTGGACCGCCCACGACAGCACCCCGTTGTCCGGCCCCAGGAACACGTGGTCGCCCGCCTCGACCGCCACAGCGCGCCGGGCCCCGCCCCCGGGATCCACCACGGCGATGTGGACGGCGGGCGGCATGTGGGGGACCGTCTGCGCCAGGATCGCCGCCGCACGCCGTACGTCCCCCGTCGGAACCTGGTGGCACACGTCGATGATCCGCGCCTCCGGCGATATGCCGACGATCACGCCGTGGCAGGAGGCGACGTAGCCGTCCTGCAGGCCGTAGTCCGTGAGAATGGTGATGACTGAGGTCACACCTGGTGACTGTACGTCGGGGCCTTCGCCGTGAACAGGCAGAAATTCCGGACTATCCTGACTTCCGGGCGCGCACTCGGCGTGGTCGCCGGGTGCCCGACCGAGGAGGAGGGCGATGGACGGCGCACCGGTCCCCGGCGACGGCGAAGGCGCCGGACGCGAGCCGGACGCCCGTGGACTCACCGGGCGGGAGCGGGAGCTGTTGGCCTTCGAGCGCCGGTGGTGGCGCCGTCCCGGCGCGAAGGAGCAGGCCATCCGGCAGACCTTCGGCGTCTCGGCCACCCGTTACTACCAGCTGCTCGGCGAGCTGGTCGACCGGCCGGAGGCGCTGGCCCAGGACCCGATGCTCGTCAAGCGTCTGCGCCGGCTCCGTGAGACGCGCCGTCGTGACCGGGACGTCCGCCGCTCCGGCCCGTCGGCCCCGCCCGGCGCCTCCTCTCCGTCCGACGCCTCACGCGACGCTCCGCCCGGCGAGCCTGGTGATAGCCCCTATTTCGGATAAATCATCAAATGGAGGGGTACGGCACAGCGAGCGGGCACCCCGGCGGACGCCGGTGAGCCGGGAGACGACGGCGAGCCGGGAGACGACGGCGAGCCGGTGATCCGCACGAGACGCGGTGATCCACATGAGACGCGGTGAGACACGGTGATCCGGCGAGACGGCCGGGCCGACGACGGAGCGAGCGAGCATGACCACTGACCTCCCTGACGGACTGCGCGCGATCACGGCCGACCCCGCCGGGGCGGTGATCGGGGTCGACTTCGACGGCACGCTCGCCCCGATCGTGCCCGACCCCGCCGACGCCAGGATCCACCCGGACGGCGTCGCCGTACTGACCAGGCTCGGCCGTCTGGTCGGCGCCGTGGCGGTCGTCACCGGGCGCCCGGCGGCCACCGCCGTGGAGTACGGCTCCCTGGCCGGGATACCCGGGGTCGTCGTGCTCGGCCACTACGGCCTCGAACGCTGGGAGGCGGGAACGGTCACCTCGCCGCCGCCGCACCCCGGCCTGGACCGGGCGCGGGCGGGCCTGCCCCGGCTGGTCGAGCCGTTCGACGGGGTCGTGGTCGAGGACAAGGAGCGGGCGCTGGCCGTGCACACCCGGCGGGCCCACGACCCCCAGGGCGTTCTCGCAGCGCTGCGCGACCCGGTCGCCGAGCTGGCCGTCGAGACCGGGCTGGCGGTGGAGCCCGGCAAGTTCGTGCTGGAGCTGCGGCCGCCGGGGATGGACAAGGGGATGGCGCTCGGCGCGTTCCTGCGCGAGCGCGGCGCGCGCTCGGTGCTGTTCGCCGGCGACGACCTCGGCGACATCGCGGCGTTCGAGGCCGTACGGACGTCGGGCCTGCCCGGCGTGACGGTGTTCAGCGGGTCGGCCGAGCTGGAGGTGGAGGCCGACATCGTGGTGGACGGGCCCGACGGGGTGATGAAGCTGTTCGCCTCGATCGCCGACACGATCGAATCCGGGGGCGCGGACCGCGCCTGAACCGGGCGCGGGCGGGCCCGCGGCGCGGCGCCGGTCGAGTGACGGCGGGGTGGTGGGGCGCGGCGCCGGCCGAGGGACGGCGGAGGTCGAGGGACGGCGGGGCACGGCGCGCCGGTCGCGGCGGGCAGGTCGCCAGGCGCAGGACCCGGCGGTCAGCCCAGGGAGGCGAGCTGGTCGGTGAACCAGCGGCGCGGGGGCAGCGCCGTGGCCGCCGCCGTCAGCCGCGCGCCCCTGCGGACGCGGTCGGCCTCCGGCATGACCAGGCTCCGGTGGATGGCGGTCGCCGTGGCCGACACGTCGAAGGGGTTCACCAGCAGCGCGTTCTCGCCCAGCTCGGAGGCGGCGCCCGCCTCACGCGACAGGATCAGCGCGCTGCCCGGCGACAGCAGCGGCCCCTCCTTGGCCACCAGGTTCATGCCGTCGCGGATCGGGTTGACCAGCATCACGTCGGCAAGCCGGTAGGCGGCCAGCGAGCGCGGGTAGTCGTCGTTGACGTTGAGGATCAGCGGGCTCCAGTCCTCGGTGGCGTACTCGTCCTCGATCTCCTGGGCGCAGCGCTGCACCGCGGCGGTGTACTCGCGGTACTCGGGCAGGTCGTGGCGGGAGGGGTAGGCGAACGCCAGGTGCACCACCCTGCCGTGCCACTCCGGATGATCCGCCAGGAACTCCCGGTAGGCCGACAGGCCCCGCACGATGTTCTTGGACAGCTCCGTCCGGTCGATCCGCACGATCAGCTTGCGGTCGCCCACCTGGTCGCGGAGGGCCGCCATGTGCGACTCGACGTCGGGCTCCGAGGCCCGCGCCCACAGCGCCTCGCCGTCCACCCCCAGCGGGTGCACGCCGATCCGGGTGGTCCGGCCGCCGTGGGTGACGGTGCGGTGCACGCGGTCCACCCGGGCGTCGAGCACCGCCTCGCAGCAGTCCATGAAGGCCCCGGCCCACCGACCGGTGAGGAAACCGGCCCGGTCGGCGCCGAGGATGCCTTCGAGCAGCTCGACCCGCAGGTCGTCGGGGAGCAGGGAGAAGTACTCCGGCGGGGCCCAGGGGGTGTGCGAGAAGTGCGCCACCCGCAGGTCGGGCCGCTCGCCGCGCAGCATGGCCGGGACCAGGGACAGGTGGTAGTCCTGGACCATCACCCGGGCCTCGTGCGGGGCCTCCTCGCCCAGCGCCGTCGCGAACGCCTCGTTGTACGCCTGGTAGGACTCCCAGTCGCGGCGGAACCTCGCGTCGAACTGCGGCCGGTTGGGCGTGTCGTAGAGCAGGTGGTGGACGAACCACAGTGTGGAGTTCGCCACCGTGTTGTAGGCGCGGTGGAAGGTCGCCGGGGGGATGTCGAGCATCCGCACCGCCCCGGTGTCGAAACCCGTGTGGTCGAGCCGGCCGCCGGGCGCCAGCCGTACGGCGCCGCGGTCGCCGTCGGACAGCGCGGCGCAGATCCACAGCAGGTCGATGTCCCGCGACACCTCCGACAGGCCCGACACCAGGCCCCCTCCGCCCCGGCGCATGGTGAGGGAGCCGTCGTCGGCGAGGGTGAAGGAGACGGGGCCGCGGTTGGAAGCCAGCAGGATGGGGCCGCTCATCGGGATCCCTTCGGCTGAGGGACGCGCTTGCCTGGACTGAAAAGGTTAGCCGGACCTGGGGCAGAATGCCCTGGTCTTCCACCTGTACGGGTTACCAGGGGGATCGCTCCCGCCTCATCCGCCGGGACGCCGGAGGCCGCCGGATGAGGGCGAACGGTCAAGGCGACGCCAAGGGAAGGGCGGTCGGAGCTTAGGATGGATCGACCGTGACCGCCGATCAGGAGCTTCGTGATGGCGCTGGACGAGACGACCGAGGAACTGGCCCGGCTGGCCGCCCGAGGTGATCACCGCGCGCTCGGCGAGCTGCTGAAACGGATCGAGCCCGACATCCTCCGGCACTGCGGCCGGATCCTCCCCTACCGGCAGGACGCCGAGGAGGCGTGCCAGGACACCCTGCTGGCGGTGGCGCGGAACATCGGCCGGTTCGAGGGACGCGCCCGGTTCAGCACGTGGCTGCATATCATCACCGCCAACTGCGCCCGCACCACCTATCGCTCGCTGAAGCGGCGCTCGGCCGAGCAGAGCTCCGACGAACTGCCGATGCAGCGGCCCGACGTCGCCCGGGTGAGTGTGATCGCCGGCTCACGGCTCGACCTGCTGGACGCGATGGAGGCGCTGGAGGCGGAGAAGCCCGACCTCGCCCAGGCGCTGGTGCTGCGCGACATCTGTCAGCTCGACTACAGCGAGGTGGCCGAGCAGCTCGGCATCCCGCTCGGCACCGCCAAGTCGCGCATCCACCAGGCGCGCAAGTACGTCCAGGGAGCCCTGGGCGACGCCTACGGCTTCTGAGATCCCGCTCGGGGGGTCCCGCCCGGTCGCCCGAGACCCGGCGGCCCCGGGAACGCTTCCACGCTCACGTCTCGCCCGGCTTCTGAGGCGTCGTTCCGCGGAAGCGTCCGTGTGCCGCCCGGCTTCCGGGTCTCCGCTCGGAGGCGTCCCCGCGTGTCGTCGGGCTTTCCCGGCCTTTCGCCTGATGGGCGGATTAGAGTGGTGCCGCCCGTACCCGGTGATCGACCGCGGTGCGCGCCGATCTCCCCTCGCGCCGTGTCCGTCAGCGCCAGGGGAGAGATCCATGCTTCGCAGACGTCCAGCCGCCGTGGGGTGCGTCCTCGCGGCCGTCGCCCTCGTCGTGACGATCCCCGTGGCCCCGGCGTTCTCCGCGGCCCAGGATGTCGGTAAGGCTCAGGAACTCCGGAACCCCCTGAGCTCCGGGGGCGCTTCGAGCGCCCGGAGCGTCCGGAAACCGCCGCACGGCATGATCGAGGCGCTCCGGCGCGACCTCGGCCTCACGGCGCAGGAGGCCCAGGCCCGGCTGGACAACGAGATCCGGTACGCGCCGATCGAGGCCCGGCTCCGCCGGGAGCTCGGGGCGGGCTTCGGAGGGTCCTGGCTGGAGGGGAGGAGCGCGCAGGTACTGATCGTGGCCACCACAGACCTCGCCGCGACCCCCCGGATCGCCGCCGCGGGCGCCCAGCCGAAGATCGTCGCCCGGTCGCTGACCCAGCTCACCGCGATCAAGGACGAGCTCGACAAGGATCTGGCCGCCGCGGGGGAGGCGGGAGGTTTCGCCCGGTACGTCGATGTCCGCACCAACCAGGTGGTCATCCGTACGACCGTGCCGGAGCAGACCCGCAACCTCGTCGGGCTCACCGGCGTGAGCCAGGAGGCGGTGCGGGTGGAGGCCTCGGCCAAGCGGTTCCGGCCCCTGTACGACCTCCGGGGCGGCGACGCCTACCGCATCGACAGCGCGTGGCGCTGCTCGGTCGGCTTCTCCGCCACGAAGGGCGCCCAGAACGGCTTCGTCAGCGCGGGGCACTGCGGCGACGCGGGCAGCGTCACCACCGGGTACAACAACGTCGCCCAGGGCGTCTTCCAGGGCTCCAGCTTCCCCGGCGACGACCACTCCTGGATCACGGTGAACACGAACTGGCGGCCCACCCCGGA
Source organism: Streptosporangium sp. NPDC048047 (assembly GCF_040653115.1). NCBI lineage: Bacteria > Bacillati > Actinomycetota > Actinomycetes > Streptosporangiales > Streptosporangiaceae > Streptosporangium > Streptosporangium sp. NPDC048047. Next base: position 22,590 of record NZ_JBEZNH010000007.1, read on the forward strand.
CGTGGTCAGCACCGGCGGCACGATCGGCGTCACCGGCTCCCGGGAGGCGATCGAGGGCGCGTCGGTCTGCCGGTCCGGCTCGACGACCGGCTGGCACTGCGGCACCGTACGGCAGCGCGACGTCACCGTCGTCTACGACGAGACCCAGACGGTCTCGCAGCTCACCCTCACCGACGCCTGCGCCGAGCCGGGCGACTCCGGCGGGCCGTTCGTCTCCGTCGACCAGGCCCAGGGGGTCCTGTCGGGCGGCAACGGCAACTGCACCGCGGGAGGCGAGACGGTCTTCCAGCCGGTCACCGAGATCCTCTCCGCCTACGGCGTGAGCCTGGTGGTCGACGCGCCCGTCCCGCCGGAGACCGGCTGCGCCTGCCCCTGCTATCCGCGGCGGGTGGCCGGGACGCTCCGCGCGGGCGGTGTCGCCTACCAGCCGAGCGGAAGCTACTACCGGACCACGGCCTACAGGCTGCACACCGGCTGCCTGGAGGGCCCGGCGGGCAGCGACTTCGACCTCTACCTGCAGAGGTGGAACGGCCGGAGCTGGGTCGTCGTGGCGAGCGACACCGGCCCGGACGCCGACAAGTCGATCTCCTACCTCGGCGCGGCCGGCCGTTACCGCTACCGGGTGACCGCCGCGAGCGGCTCCGGCGGCTACACGCTGGGCTACCAGCACGACCTGCCCTGAAGGACGGACCGCCGGGAGGTCGTATGTTCCACGGTCGCGCCGTCGTCGCCGGGTGTGCCGTCCTCTCCGCCGCCGCCCTGCTCGCCGCCGTCACGCCTCCGGCGGTCCGGGCCGAGCCCGAACCCCTGGCCGCCATCCGGGACGCCCCGGTCGTACGGTTCCCGGCGGCGAGACCCGGCCGCGGAACCCTCCCGCGCCTACCGGTGGGAAGGCCCGGCCGCGGAGCCTCCGTACGGTTCCCGGCGGGGAGGCCCGGCGGCGGAGCCTCCGTGCGACTCCCGGCGGTCCGGCCCCGGCACGGCTCCGCGGGGCGCGTCGTACGGCGGACCGGGCGGGCCGGCCTGCCGTACAACGTGCCGCCGCCGGGCATGCTCCAGGCCCTCCAGCGTGACCTCGGCCTCAGCGCCGGGCAGGCCCAGGCCCGGCTGCTCAACGAGATCCGCCTGACGCCGGTCGAGGCGAGGCTGCGGGTGACGCTCGGCGGCGGCTTCGCCGGCTCGTGGTTCCAGGGGACCGTCGCGCAGAACCTCGTGGTGGCCACCACCGACCCCGCCGACATCCCCCGGATCGTCACGCAGGGAGCCCGGGCCGAGGTCGTCGACCACTCGCTGGGCGAGCTCAACGCGGCCAAGGACAAGCTCGACGCCGCGCTGCCCGCCCGCCCGACCGCGGGCGGGAGCGTGCGCTACGTCGACGTGCGGAACAACCGGGTCGTCGTGCTGTCCGAGGAGCCGGTGCGGACCGAGTCCGCCCTCAGGGACCTCGGGCTGGACACCTCGCTGGTCCTGGTGGTGCCGTCCACGGAGCGTCCCCGGCCGCTCTACGACCTGGTGGGCGGCGATCCCTTCTACATCGGCGTCACCCAGCGCTGTTCGGTCGGCTTCTCCGTGGTCCGCGACGGGATGAACGGCTTCGTCAGCGCCGGCCACTGCGGCGACGAGGGTGAGAAGACCAGCGGCTACAACCGGGTCCCCCAGGGCGTCTTCCGGGGGTCGGTCTTCCCGGTGAGCGACTTCTCCTGGATCCAGGTCAACGACGACTGGACGCCCAAGCCGGTGGTGGGCAACGCCGAGGGCGGCACCGTACCGGTCACCGGCACCCGGGAGGCCATCGAGGGGGCGTCGGTGTGCCGGTCCGGATCCACCTCCGACTGGTACTGCGGCCTCGTCCTGCAGCGCGGCGCCAGCGTCGCCTATACGGAGGGCAACGTCTTCGGGCTGACCCGCACCAGCGTCTGCGCCGACCGGGGCGACTCCGGCGGGCCGTTCGTCTCGGTGGACCAGGCCCAGGGGGTGCTCTCCGGCGGCTCCGGCTCCTGCTTCCCGGGCGCCGGGGTCAGCTACTTCCAGCCGATCGGCGAGATCCTCTCGGCGTACGGGCTGACCCTGCTGACCGCGGGCGGCGCCTTCCGGCCGGCCACGGGCTCCTGCGAGGGCCATCCCGGCGTCGGCCGGGGCATCCTTCGGGAGGGGCAGGTCGCCTACCGGCCCGTCGGCCCCCGGAACCGGGCGGCCGGCGGCTACTACCGGTCGAGGACCGCCGGGACCCACCACGGCTGCCTGAGTTCCGACGACGGCACCGACTTCGATCTGTACCTGGAGAAGTGGGCGGCCGGCTCCGGCTGGCGGACCGTCGCCTCCTCGGTCAGCCCGTACCCCTTCGAGACGATCACCTATGAGGGCACGCCCGGCTACTACCGCTACCGGGTGGTCGCCGTGGCGGGCGGCGGGCCCTTCCTCCTGGGGTACCGCCACCCGTGACGGGCCTTTTCACCGTCCGTCGTCCGGGGAATGACACGCGTCGTCTCGCACAGTGAGACATCTGGTCAGAACGCCCGGCGGCCGGGGTAAAGTGCGAGAGACCCGTTCATCGGGTCCACAACTTCATATTGCTCATCCAGAGGGGTGGAGGGACCGGCCCTGCGAAGCCCCGGCAACCCTCCCGGTTCAAACTCGCGACATGGCGGGGTCGGCCGGGACAGGTGCCAATTCCGGTCCGTGGCCAGGGTGGTCGCGGACGAAGATGAGGGAAAGGCCTCGCTTCATGGCGCTCGCAGAAACACAGATCCCCACCTCCGCCCCCGTCTCCGCCGGCACCGCGCCCGACGGCCGCTTCGGCCCCGCCGTGGCCTTGTCCTGCCGGGAGTGCGGCACCCGCTACGACCTCGGTCCGAGCTTCGCCTGTATCGAGTGTTTCGGCCCCCTGGAGATCGCCTACGACTTCGGGCGCGTGACGCGCGAGCAGATCGCCGCCGGCCCGGCGAACATCTGGCGTTACCGCGCGCTGCTGCCCGTCCCGGAGAACGTCGCCGCCCGGCCCAACACGGAGCCCGGCTGGACCAGGCTCGTCGACGCGGGCAACCTCGCCCGCGAGCTGGGCCTGCGCTCGCTGCACGTGAAGGACGACTCGGGCAACCCGACGCACTCGTTCAAGGACCGCGTGGTGGCCATCGCCGTCGAGGCGGCCCGCAACTTCGGCTTCCACACCCTGTCGTGCTCCTCCACCGGCAACCTCGCCGGCGCGGTGACCTCGGCCGCCGCCCGCGCCGGGCTGGACGCCTGCGTGTTCATCCCCGCCGACCTGGAGCAGGCCAAGATCGTCATGGCCTCGGTGTACGGCGGGAAGCTCGTCGGCATCGAGGGCACCTACGACGACGTCAACCGGTTCTGCTCGGAGCTCATCGGCGACGAGCTGGGCGAGCAGTGGGGCTTCGTCAACGTCAACCTGCGCCCGTACTACGCCGAGGGCTCCAAGACCCTGGCGTACGAGATCGCCGAGCAGCTCGGCTGGCGGCTCCCCGACCAGATCGTCGTCCCGGTGGCGTCCGGCTCCCAGCTCACGAAGATCGACAAGGGGTTCAAGGAGCTGATCGCACTCGGGCTCGTCGAGGAGAAGCCGTACCGGATCTTCGCCGCGCAGGCCGAGGGCTGCTCGCCGGTCTCGGCCGCCTACAAGGCGGGTCACGACGTGATCCGCCCGGTACGGCCGGACACGATCGCCAAGTCGCTGGCCATCGGCAACCCGGCCGACGGCCCCTACGTGCTGGACATCGCCCGGCGTACCGGCGGCGCGGTGGAGGACGTCACGGACGCCGAGATCGTCGACGCGATCAGGCTGCTGGCCAGGACCGAGGGCATCTTCGCCGAGACCGCGGGCGGCGTCACGGTCGGCGTGCTGCGCAAGCTGGCCGCCGAGGGGCGGCTCGACCCCGACGCCGAGACCGTGGTGCTCAACACCGGTGACGGCCTGAAGACCCTCGACGCGGTGGCGGGCGAGGCCCGTCCCACCGCGGTCATCCGCCCCTCGCTTGACGAATTCCGCTCGGTCATCGCCTGAAATCACCGGAAAGGTGCTTAATAATGAGTGTCTCTGTACGGATTCCGACAATTCTCCGGACGTACACCGGTGGTGCGGCCGAGGTGAACGCCGAGGGTGAGACCCTCCGCGAGGTGCTGCGGAAACTCGACGCCGACTTCCCCGGGATCGGCGCCAGGATTCTCGACGACTCCGGCAAGATTCGCAGGTTCGTCAACGTCTATGTCGGCGATGAGGACGTCCGTTTCGCCGACAACCTGGACACCGCGACGCCGTCCGGCGTCCAGATCTCCATCATCCCGGCGGTCGCCGGGGGTTGACCCCGTCGTCCCCGCGCTCCGGGCCGCCGTCCCGTACGGCGCCCGCCGACGCCCGCTCCGGCCTGGCCGGGGCGGGCGTCGTGCTTTCGGGAGGATGTCCATATCGGCGCTTGTTGAAATAATGCAATATTTGATCAGCGGGCCCGATGGCAAAACTATGTTCTCGTGCTGCATTCGTACGTAAAGCGGCAGTTTGCTGGTTGACTCTGTTGCCCTACGGCGTACCACAGGTATGGTCGAGAACGATCGACGCAGGCGATGTGTCCGCCTCGGAGATTGAGGACGTCGCGAGAGGAATGGGCGATGTCCTCAAGTCCAGTAAGAGGAGTCGGAAGTGGCGCAAGGCACCGTCAAATGGTTCAACGCGGACAAGGGCTACGGCTTCATCGCGGTAGACGGTGGTAAGGATGTGTTCGTCCATTACTCCGCGATCATGATGGACGGCTATCGCGCACTCGAACAGGGCCAGCGGGTCGAGTTCGAGATCACCCAGGGGCAGAAAGGCCCGCAGGCGGAGTCCGTGAGGGCCGTCTGAGGCAGCCGTCCCCCCGGACGCGCAAAAGGGGCGCGCCGGACGGACCCCCGTGGCAGCGCAGTCCACGCGGGCCCTCGGCGCGCCGGCCCGGTCCACCGTGTCCCCTCGGAGGGCCGGGCCCTCGCCGTACCGGGGCCTCCCTGTACCGGAGGCCCGAATCCGCCGGGACACGGCGGCCGGGACCTGGTCGCGCGGGGCGGTGGCCGGGGGCGAGACCGTACGGGGCGTCCGCCGTAACGGGTCGTCGCGGGAGACCGTCACCTCCCGGGCAGGTCAACGCGACGTCGCTTGCACTCGACAGGGTAGAGTGCTAAATAGTTTGTTGGCACTCACCGAGGGCGAGTGCCAACCCTGGATCGGGACGATGGGATCCGCCGAACGGAGTCGCGGATCCGAATGCCGTCGCGGGCGTCGGCTCGATCCGGTGCAAGCCACCCTGTGTTCGGGAGGTCTAGCCGTATGGCAGCCAAGATGATCGCGTTTGACGAGGACGCCCGGCGCGGTCTCGAGCGTGGTATGAACCAGCTCGCGGACGCCGTCAAGGTGACCCTGGGCCCGAAGGGCCGCAACGTCGTCCTGGAGAAGAAGTGGGGCGCCCCCACGATCACCAACGACGGTGTGTCCATCGCCAAGGAGATCGAGCTCGAGGACCCGTGGGAGAAGATCGGGGCCGAGCTCGTCAAGGAAGTCGCCAAGAAGACCGACGACGTCGCCGGTGACGGCACCACCACCGCCACCGTCCTCGCGCAGGCCCTGGTTCGCGAGGGTCTCCGCAACGTGGCCGCCGGCGCCAACCCGATGGGCCTGAAGAAGGGCATCGAGGCCTCCGTCGAGCGTGTCTCCGAGGAGCTGCTCAAGCTCGCCAAGGACGTGGAGACGAAGGCGCAGATCGCCTCCACGGCCTCCATCTCCGCGGGCGACCCGCAGATCGGCGAGATGATCGCCGAGGCGATGGACAAGGTCGGCAAGGAAGGCGTCATCACCGTCGAGGAGAGCAACACCTTCGGCCTGGAGCTTGAGCTCACCGAGGGCATGCGCTTCGACAAGGGCTACATCTCGCCCTACTTCGTGACCGACCCGGAGCGTATGGAGGCCGTCCTCGACGACCCGTACATCCTCGTCGTCAACTCGAAGATCTCCGCGAACAAGGACCTCCTTCCCGTCCTCGACAAGGTCGTGCAGTCCGGCAAGCCGCTGCTGCTGATCTCCGAGGACGTCGAGGCCGAGGCCCTGGCGACCCTGGTCGTCAACAAGATCCGCGGTCTGTTCCGCTCGGTGGCCGTCAAGGCCCCCGGCTTCGGCGACCGCCGCAAGGCCATGCTGGGCGACATCGCCATCCTGACCGGCGCCCAGGTCATCAGCGAGGACATCGGCCTCAAGCTGGAGTCCACCACGCTCGACCAGCTCGGCCGGGCCCGCCAGGTCATCGTCACCAAGGACGAGACCACCATCGTCGACGGCGCCGGCGACGCCGAGCAGATCGCCGGCCGGGTCAACCAGATCCGCGCCGAGATCGAGAACACCGACTCCGACTACGACCGCGAGAAGCTCCAGGAGCGTCTCGCCAAGCTGGCCGGCGGCGTGGCCGTCATCAAGGCCGGCGCGGCGACCGAGGTCGAGCTCAAGGAGCGCAAGCACCGCATCGAGGACGCCGTTCGCAACGCGAAGGCGGCCGTCGAGGAGGGCATCGTCCCCGGCGGTGGCGTGGCGCTGCTGCAGGCGGGCGCCAAGGCGTTCGACAAGCTGGAGCTGACCGGCGACGAGGCCACCGGTGCCGCGATCGTCCGCAAGGCCCTGGAGGAGCCGCTGAAGCAGATCGCCGTCAACGCCGGCCTCGAGGGCGGCGTCGTGGTGGAGAAGGTGCGCAACCTCACCCCGGGTGAGGGCCTGAACGCCGCCACCGGCGAGTACGTCAACATGTTCGAGGCGGGCATCCTCGACCCGGCCAAGGTGACGCGTTCCGCGCTGCAGAACGCGGCGTCCATCGCGGCGCTGTTCCTCACCACCGAGGCCGTCATCGCCGAGAAGCCGGAGAAGACCCCGGCCGCTCCCGCGATGCCGGGCGGCGGCGACATGGACTTCTAGTCCATCGCCCCACACGAACGAGAAAGGCGGCCCCGGATCCCCGGGGCCGCCTTTCCGCTTCTCTGCTTTCCCGCGACCCTTCCGCGCGCCTTTCGCGGGCCGTGTCACGGCCGGGCCGATGCCGTACGCCACCCGGCCGCGGAGGGCGGGCGGCGTCAGCGCAGCCGGGCGGGCAGGTCGCGGGTGTGCAGGACGGTCAGGGAGGTGACCGCGCGGGTGAGGACCACGTAGAGGCGGGCCAGGCCGCGCGGCTCGGCGTCCACGATGTCGGCCGGCTCGGTCACGATCACGTGGTCGTACTCCAGGCCCTTGGCCAGGGACGCCGGCACCACCAGCAGACGGTGCTCCTCGACGGAGTCGGGGCCCAGCACCCGGTGGTCCAGGCCGGTCAGTGACGCCGACACGGCCGCGACCGAGGCGTCCGGGACGATCACGCCGATCGACCCCTCCCGCGCCAGGACCTCCCGCACCGCCTCCGGCAGGGACGCGGCGAGGTCGGGCACCCGCCGTACCGTCAGGGAGCCGGCGCCGGGCCGCAGCGAGCGGGGCGCGGCCAGGCCGGGGGCGACGTCGGGCAGCAGCCGGGCGGCGTAGTCGAGGACCTCGCGCGGCACACGGAAACCGAGGGTCAGCTCGGTGACGGCGCCGCTCTCGAAGCCCAGGTGCGTGAGGACCTCCGTCCACGAACGGGCCGACCAGGGGGTGGTGCCCTGCGCCAGGTCGCCGAGCACGGTGGCCGACCCGGTACGGCACCGCCGCCCGAGCGCCCGCAGCTGCATCGCCGACAGGTCCTGGGCCTCGTCCACCACCAGGTGCCCCAGGACGGGCGTCCGCTCGATCAGGTCGGCCAGCTCGTCCATCAGCGCGCCGTCGGCCGCCGACCACTTCGCCGACCGGTACGACTTGGCCGGCTTGGCCCACAGCAGCAGGGCCTGCTCGTCGGCGGTGAGATCGTCCTTCGCGGCGGCGGCCAGGAAATCGGGGTCGCTGAACAGCCGGTGGAGCACCTGCTGCGGGGTCAGCTTGGGCCACACGGCGTCCACGAGCTGCTTGACCGGCTTGGAGCGGGCCACGGCGTCCTGCACCCGGTCGTCGGGGGACTCGCCGCGCTGCTCCATCCGGACCAGCACCGTGTGGGCCAGCCGCTGGGCGAGGGCCGCGCGGCCGGGGCCGTAGCGGGTGGTGCCGCGCAGCGAGGCGACGATCTCGCGGACCTCGCGGTCGGCGACCCGGTAGCGGTTGACGCCCTTGGTGAACAGCAGTCCCTCGGCCGGCTTGACGACGTGCGCCCACAGGGCGCGGCGCAGCACCGGCGCCATCCGTGCGTCGCCCTTGATCGTCCCGACGGCCGGGTCCTCCGGCGCGGCGTACTCGCCGAGGATCCCCGCGACGGTGGTCTGGTCGACCTTGACCTCGCCCAGCGCGGGCAGCACCGAGGAGATGTAGGCGAGGAAGGCGCGGTTCGGCCCGACGATCATCACGCCGGACCTGGCGAGCTTCTCCCGGTGGGTGAACAGCAGGTAGGCGGCCCGGTGCAGGCCGACGGCGGTCTTCCCGGTGCCCGGCGCCCCCTGGACGCACACCGTGCCGCCCAGGTCGGACCGGACGATCTCGTCCTGGTCGGGCTGGATGGTCGCGACGATGTCGCGCATCGGGCCGGAGCGGGGACGCTCGATCTCATCGGTGAGGATCCTGCTCTGCGCCAGCGTGCCGCCCCCGGTGAGCGGCTCGTCCTCGTAGGCGGTCAGGTCGCCGCCGTGGTAGCCGAACCGGCGGCGCAGCTCCACGCCCATCGGATCGGCCGGGGTGGCCTGGTAGAACGCCCGCGAGACCGGCGCCCGCCAGTCGATCACCAGGGGGCGGCTGCGCTCGTCGTGGACGTGCCGGCGCCCCACGTGGATGGTGCCGGGGAGGTCGTCGCCGCCGGTGCGGTCGAGGCGGCCGAAGAACAGGGGGGTTCCCGAGTGGTCGGCCAGCGCCGCGACGCGCTGGTCCAGCAGTGCCTGGAGGACCTGCTGGGAGACCCAGTCGCCGGCGGCGTCGGAGGACAGGGACTGGGCGTGCTCGCGCATCGCGCGCAGCGCCGCCCGTGAGACGGCCAGGTGGCGGCGCTCGGCGTCGAGGACCACCGCGGCGTCCGCGCCGTCGGCGGCGACTCCGGGGCCGGACTCGTCGGGGTGGCCGGAGCGGCCGGGTCGGTCGGGGTCGTCGGCTATGTCGGGGGCCAGCTGGTGCGCGGGCATACGAAAACGCCTCCCATGCGGTCAACGGAGGTGGTCAGGCAGCGAACCGAACAGCTTAGCCGCGGATTCCGGACGTCTCAAAGCGATTAACGCGCGACTGGGAACCCGGCGCGGTGGGTATCGCGACGGTCGTGCCGATCGTCGGAGCCGGCGTCCTGGGCACCGTACGGACCAATGGGACGGAGGGCCGTATCGGGGGACATTTAGAGGAACGTTCCAATTCTCTCAGTGATCCCTTTTGCACCCTCCGTCACACTACTCGAAAATCGCAAAAAAGGGGAGCAAATCTGGTGACTCCCGCAGATCATGGGGGTATGTCGCCAATGGCCACCGGCGGCCTTGTCGAGGGGGTGGTGTGGTTGCCGAAGACTCGCGGTATCTCGTGGACCTGACCGGTCGATGGACCGGTACATGCGAGGGCGTGCTCGCCTGGCGGTGTCACTCGCCGGCGAGCACGTCGTCAGCGTCGATGATCTGGTAGGCGTACCCCTGCTCGGCCAGGAACCGCTGACGGTGGGCGGCGAAGTCCTGGTCGACGGTGTCCCGGCTGACCACCGAGTAGAAGCGGGCGCCGCCCCCGTCCGACTTGGGACGCAGCACCCGGCCCAGCCGCTGGGCCTCCTCCTGGCGCGAGCCGAAGGTGCCCGACACCTGGATGGCCACCGCGGCCTCCGGCAGGTCGATGGAGAAGTTCGCGACCTTCGACACCACCAGGACCTGGATCTCCCGGTCGCGGAACGCCTGGAAGAGCCGCTCCCGCTCCTTGACCTTCGTCTCACCCTTGATCACCGGGGCGCCCAGGTGCTCGCCCAGCTCGTCGAGCTGGTCGATGTACTGGCCGATGACCAGCACCTGCTCGTCCGGATGCCGCCGGACCAGCGCCTCGGAGACCCGCAGCTTCGCCGGCGTGGTCGCGCAGAACCGGTAGCGCTCCTCGGCCTCGGCCATCGCGTACGCGAGCCGCTCCGACTCGCTCAGCGTCACCCGCACCTCGACGCAGTCGGCCGGGGCGATCCACCCCTGGTGCTCCATCTCCTTCCACGGCGCGTCGTAGCGCTTGGGACCGATCAGGGAGAACACGTCACCCTCCCGGCCGTCCTCCCGCACGAGCGTCGCGGTCAGACCGACCCGCCGCCGGGCCTGCAGGTCGGCGGTCATCCGGAAGATCGGCGCGGGCAGCAGGTGCACCTCGTCGTAGACGATCAGGCCCCAGTCGCGGGCGTCGAACAGCTCCAGGTGGCGGTAGACGCCCTGCCTGCGGGTGGTCATCACCTGGTAGGTGGCGATGGTGACCGGCCGGATCTCCTTCTTGGTGCCGGTGTACTCGCCGATCTCGTCCTCGGTCAGCGAGGTCCGCCGGATCAGCTCCTGCTTCCACTGGTGCGCCGAGACCGTGTTCGTCACCAGGATCAGCGTCGTCGCCTGGGCCTGCGCCATCGCCGCCGCGCCCACGATCGTCTTGCCCGCGCCGCAGGGGAGCACCACCACGCCCGACCCGCCGTGCCAGAACGCCTCGGCGGCCTCACGCTGGTAGCCGCGCAGGGTCCAGCCGTCCTCGGCCAGGCTGATCGGGTGACGCTCTCCGTCGACGTACCCGGCGAGGTCCTCGGCCGGCCAGCCCAGCTTGAGGAGATGCTGCTTGATGTTGCCGCGCTCGCTGGGATGGACCGCCACGCCGTCGTCGCTCAGCCGCTCGCCCAGCAGCGGCTGGATCTTCCGGGAGCGCAGCACCTCCTCCAGCACGGCGCGGTCGGTGCTGGTCAGCACCAGCCCGTGGACCGGGTGCTTCTCCAGGCGCAGCCTGCCGTAGCGCGCCATGGTCTCGGCCACGTCCACCAGCAGCGCGTGCGGGACGGGGTAGCGGCTGTAGCCGATCAGCGCGTCGATCACCTGCTCGGCGTCGTGCCCGGCGGCCCGCGCGTTCCACAGCGCCAGCGGGGTCACCCGGTAGGTGTGCACGTGCTCGGGGGCGCGTTCGAGCTCGGCGAACGGCGCGATCGCCTTGCGGCACTCGTCGGCCCGCTCGTGCTCGACCTCCAGCAGCAGGGTTTTGTCCGATTGCACGATGAGTGGTCCGTCGGTCAAGGCTTCTCCCTCGTTGCGCGGCCGGCGAACCCCATGCTCGCATCGGCGAGGGGGCGGCCGGCGTGTTCCGGGCCCGCGTCGCGGATCCGCTGCGGATCCGTCATGAATCCGCGGTCGCGGGTGTCCGCGTGGACGGCCCGGACGGCGGTGTCATCCCGCTCTCCGTGTGCGGCTCCCCGATGTTCAACGGATACGGGCACCCGATAAGTCCCCGACCGGAGCCCGAGTCCCCGACCGGGACCCTGACCGGAGCCGCGACCCGAGCCCCCGGCCGGGGCCGGCGGCCTGAGCGGGGCCTGGATCCTGAGCGGGGCCTGAGTCCTGAGCGGGGCCTGGGTGCTGACGGGGCCGCCGGTCAGTCGAAGGCGCCGTTCATGCCGAGGATGACCACGCCGCCGACGATCAGGATGAGGAGGCCGATGTTGATGCCGATGCTGATCCAGGTCCACTTGAGGAGGTTCCTGGCGGACTGCGGCTCACGCTCGACCTTGCCCAGCGCGATGCCGGACAGGATGACTCCGGCGATGCCGCCCAGGCTGACGTAGCAGCTCAGGGCCAGCACGATGCTGATCACCAGCGCGACGATCGCGTGGGTCCGCACGCCGTCGCTGCCGCCCTGCGGCGCGGGGCCGTAGCCGTAACCGCCGTAGCCGCCGGGGCCGTACCCCGGGGCGGACTGCCCGTAGGAGGGGTCGCCGTACCCCTGGCCGCCGTATCCCTGCTCGCCGTACCCCTGGCCGTACGGCTGGCCCGGCGGAGGGTACTGGCCGCCGTACCCCTGGCCGCCCGGCGGCGTGCCGTATCCGGGGGCCTGGCCGTAGTCGTGGGACTGACCGTGTCCGGGGGCCTGGCCGGGGTCGCCGGAGTGGCCGTATCCGGGGGTCTGGCCGGGACCGGAGCCGTACGGGCTCTTCCAATCGTCCGGGTTGTGGTTGGGGCCTTCGGGGTGACCGCTGCTCACTGTGGATCTCTCACTTCGGTTGGGCAGACCAGTTTCAACAGATATCACGATATGAGGCCGGGTTCCCGGCCACAGCGGAACGGCGCTCGCGTCATTCGACGCCCGCGATGCCGGTGATGCGGTGCAGGGCGAAGCGGTGCACCGCCGCCCTGGTCTCGTCGTAGGCGGTGAGGTAACCACCCTCCATCCGGGCGGGCTCCAGGATCCGGCTCGTGGCGTTTCCCTGGGAGTCGAGATAACCGATCCAGACCTGGGAGCCCTGCCGGATGGCCTCGCGCAGCGCGTCGACGGTGGCGGTCGAAGGCGAACGGGGCGGCCGGCCCTCCGGCGGGCTCACCGGGGCGCGGCGCGAGCGGTGGGCCGCGTCCCCGGCCCGCACGGCCCGGACCGCCGCCGCGACCACGTCGGCCTCCAGGCCGGTGAACGTGACCGGCGGGCGGACGGAGGGCCGGCCCTCGGTCCGCCGGACGTCGAGCCGGGTGATGATGACGTCGCCCTCCAGCGACTCGGCCGCCGGGGCGTACCCCATCGCGCGCAGCGCGTCGAGGAGCGTCTGCCGGGACGCCTTGGAGGCGATCACCGTGGGGGCCAGGCGGCGCAGCCGCAGCGGCAGCGAGCGCCGGTCGGCCATCACCTCGTCCAGCAGCGAGGAATCGTCGCAGCGGACGTAGGCGCTCGCCGTGCCGACGCGCATCCGGCCGTGGCGGCGGGCCACGTCGGTGACGAGGTAGGTCAGCGGCTGCGGCACCGGCGTGGTCGAATGGCGCTCCAGCATGGCGAGGATCTCGTCGGCGCCCTGACCGGCGTCCAGCGCCCGCCGGAGCGACCCCTCGCCGAACCGGTAGACGGTCGCGCCGCCGGTGGACTCCACGTCGGCGGCCAGCGCCAGCCACCGCCTCAGCTCGCCGGTGAGCGGGCCGGGGGCGACGGCGGTCAGGTCGGCCTGCAGGAGCACGTGGTCGAGCGGCTCGGGCAGCAGCGGGAGCAGCAGCTCGCCCGCGGTGCTCGTACGGACGCCACCGGGCTCGCCGGACCCGCGGGGGCCCTCGCCGGGCCCACGGGGATCGTCGGGGCCGCCGGGCTCCGCGGGGTCCCGATGGTCGAGGACACCGGGGAGCAGCGCCCGGCCGTGGCCGGCGAGCACGCCGAGGCCGGTGACCCCGAGCTGCTCGGCCTCGCGGAGGGTGAACTCCACCAGCCGGTCGCGCCGCTCGCCGCGGCGACGGGGCTGCTCCCAGGTCAGGCGCTCACGCACCGACGCGAGCGTCGGCGCCACCCCGGGACCCGCGACGGCCAGCACGCCCAGCGTGGTGGTGCGGACCTCGGAGGCCACGGAGGTGCGCAGGTCGGGATGGAGGGCGTTGAGCAGCCGGTCACGCTCGTCGCGGTCGCCGATCATGCCCGGCACCCGGTCCATGGTCAGCCACATCGTGGCCAGCGCCACCCAGCGGTCCTCGGTGCCCTTCACCCGCCAGGCGTCGTAGGCGGGGGTGGGCAGCCACTCGCCGTCGACCGAGCCGCTCGCGGCCACCAGCCCGGCGGCGTGCGCCACCTCGACGACCAGGCCCGCCGCCCACTCGGGCAGGTCGAGCAGGGCCGCGCACCGCTTCAGGTCGCGTACGGCGAGGCCGCCCCCGCGCAGCACGCCCGGCGGGTCCGCGCTCCAGTGCTCGCACAGCTCCTCCACCGAGCGGGTGAACGCGAACGCCTGCCCCGCCGCCGTCCGGTCGGCGAGCCGGGGATCGCGCGCGGGACCCTCCAGCGCGGGCGGGAGCGGAGAGAGGTCGCGGTGGATCCGGCCGCCGCGCAGGTACAGGCCCACTTCGCGCGGCAGGACGACGGTCTCCTCACCGGTGGCGGCCAGCAGCGCGCGGGAGAGGAGCTGGTCGATCGGCGACCGGGCGGTGGCGGCCCGCACCTCGCGGCGGGCGTTGGGGACCCGGCCGCTGGCCGGACCCCAGGCCAGCTCGTCTAGGGCGGCGCGGGCCTGCCGGGAGACCTCGCCGAGGAGGCGGCCGACGGTCGCGTCGTCGCCGAGCAGCGCGGCGAGGGTCTTCCTTCCATCGCCGGGCCGCTCGACGGTCGCGGCGGGGGCGGCGCCGTTCCGCGTGACGCCGGCGTCGGCGCCGTCCGGCGTGGCATGGACGCCGTTCGCCCCGGCGACAGCGCCGCCGTGCCCGGTGGCGTCAACGCCGTGTCCGAGGGCGTCTCCGGTGTGCCCGGTGATGTCACCGCCGTGCCCGGGGGTGTCACCGGCGCCGCCGTCCGGTGCGTCGCCGTGCCGGCCGCCGACGTCGTGGATCAGCTCCGCCAGGCGCTCCGCGGAGTGGTGCCGGAACGCCTCGGCGGCCGGAGGGCCGAGCCCCGCGGGGGCGTCCAGGGCCTCCCGCACGCCGGGCGCCGGGGCCAGGGCGCGGTCGGTGCCGTAGATGAGGGCGAGGGTCCGCAGCCGCTCGACCGTCTCCCGGAGCGCCGCCCGGAACGGCCGCCCGGCTGCCCCGGGCAGCGCCTGGGCCAGCCGGCCGCGCAGGACGTCGTAGCCGACGGGCTCGGGGAGCACGATCAGCGTCTCCAGGACCGCGAGCGCGAACCGGTCGAGCCGGTCGAGCACCCGGGCGACCGCCGACGGGCTGCTCGCCCGCCCGGCCAGCCCCTCGATGTGGGCCGGGACGGGGGTGATGAGCTCGGGACGCGCGGCGACGAGCGCCCGCAACCGGTCGTCGCTCCGGCCGCGCAGCCATTCGGTGAACTCCGTGCTCATTCCGTCCATGGTAGGAGGCGTCCCCGACAAAGGCTCAAGTGCTCACGGGATGGGACCGACGGCCGGTCCGATCTCGCCGATGCGGCCCTGGTGGGGCCACTGGGACGGCCGGCCGCGAAGGCCGTCGACGTTCTCGACGCCGAGGACGGCGGCCGGCCCGGTCTTCCTCCTCAAGCAGATACGCCTCAGAGGATGTGCATGCGGACGCCGAGGCGGCGGATGCGTTCGCGGTAGCTGTAGCGCTCCAGGTCCAGCAGCGTTCGTACGGCCTGCTGGGCCATGGGGTGGTTGCGGATCAGCATCGGGGCGATCTTCTCGGCGCGTTCCAGCTCAATCACAGCGGCGTCGCGCTTGCCACACCACAACAACCCCCGTGCATAATCCAGATGGTGATATCCAGCGCGACCGGATTGCAGATGCTTCGGAAGCCGAACCGTCTGGGCTCGCTGCACAGCCTGTGGACCATCACCGAGTTCAACGGCAATAGCGACGCCGTGAATGTCGATGTTGGTCTGGTTGGTGGACAACTCGTAGTAGTTCGTGCGTTGGCGCTGCCCGAGTCGCCTGACCGCTTCAGCCGCAAACCGATGGCGTGACCACGCCTCATCGGCATCGTTCTTACGCGCGGCCGTGATCGCGGCTCTCAACTGGAGGCCACCCCAGACGGCCAATGCTTCCGGCGTGCCTGCGGCGTACTCGCTTTCGATGCTTGCGCACGCCGTGTCGAGTACGGTCATCGCGTCGTTCCACGAAGTGCTGGCCCACAGGTTGCGGCTTCGGATATAGGCGAATATGGCCTCGTTATAGAAGTCCCCGGCGCGTTCTCCTGCCCAGCGAACCCGATTGGCAGTGATCACAGAGAGATCGGCGTAGCCCAGGTTGTAGGTGACCGCGTCGGCTGCTCGATACGCGAAAGCGAGCAGACCGAAGGCCGCATCCCGGTCGGGGCCCTCGTACAGGTGCGTCGCGGCCTGGAGTTCGGAGAGCAGTGAGGGAAGTTCGTCCGCCAGCTCTGCGTAGCGTGCTTCTCGTCTCAGCCAGCGGGCGTGTTCGATCGCCGCGTGCAGGTCTGCCAGTGGCCGTACCGTTCCTTCCCACTCGGGGTCGAGGTCGTAGCGCTCCAGTTGGCGGCGGATCTCGGGGATGGCGGAGTGGCCGCGGTCCTCGCTCGGGTTGTCGCCGCGGTAGGGGCGGGCGGTGAGCTCATTGGGATGCATGCGCAGGGCGTGGGCGAGGGTGTTGATCAGTGCGATGGAGTCCAGAGGGATGCTGTCGTTCTCGACCCCGGACACCCAGGACTGCGTGCGGCCGATGCGCCGGGCCAGCTCGGTCTGGGTGATACCGGCGCGCTTGCGGGCACGCCGTACCCGGGTCCCCACGCTCTCCGCCGCCGGATCTGAGTAGGCCATGGCCTCAAAGTAACCTCGCTGGACGGCCTTGGCCTTACCCATCGGCGAAATATCAACGGCACTGATGTCCGCGCCGTTGTGCTTCCATAGCTTCACTCTCCGTGAGGGGTGACGAGCGCTGGAACGGCCGGTGTCCGGGGTTGAGGAGATCGCCCGGCTGGTGGCTGCGCGATGTGCGGAGCTGCGCCGGAGCCTGAGCCCGAGCGACCCTGGGGTCCCGTCTGACGGTCCGCACACTTGTCCACAGCCTGTGGAAACAGGCTCCCGGCAAGCTCCCTGAAACCTCATGGCCCACAAGGAAACGGCCCCACCAGGCGAGGCCAAGTCGCCGGGCAGGGCCTTGATCGCACGCGGAGGTGCGACCCGTGTCCAACCCTAACCGAGCCCTACGGATCATCCGGGTCCGTTGGCACGCCGAACAGCCACCCACCCCGCTCGGGTGCCGCTGGTGCGGCCACCCGCCCTACGCCCACGACACCCACGGCCTGCCACACCGGCCCGGACACCTGTGGGAGCAGCCCACACCCGCCCAGGTCCGCGCCCGGATGACCGCCCGCAGGCGCCTCGGCCTGTGCGACCGTCCCTTCCCCGGCACGATCAAGCCCACCACGGCCCGCTCCTCCAGGCTGTTCCACTCGCCCACGGGCTCTCCGGTGAGCAGACCGGCCATGGGCTTCTCCACGGGCCAGGGGCGGCACGCGCGGCCGGCGGCGACCGCCGTCACACCGTACGGGCGGGGGTCGCGTCCGCAGGACGCGTACGTGCGGGACTCACCACCGGGGCCGCGCTCTCCCTGCTGACGACCCGCCAAAAGATCCGCGGGGATCCGCAGGGCGGCCGCCGCCCGGCCCGTTCCCGGGGGCGATCACCCCGCCCTCGGGGGACCGGGACCGTTCACCGGTGGCGATTACCCCCGCCCCCGCGGGATTTGGCACACTGCGGGGAGCGTGCGGGGTGAGCCCCCCGGCGGATGACGAGGAGTGTTGAGCGGATGAGCGTCCGATGACGTCGGTGGGATTCGACCTGGACCTGACGCTCGCCGACACGCGCGCCGGCATCGCCGCCGTCTACGACGAGCTGTCCCTGCGGCTCGGCGTGTTCATCGACAGCGCCGTCGTGGTGGCCAGGCTCGGGCCGCCGCTGGAGTGGGAGCTGGCCAACTGGCTGCCGCCGGAGGAGATCCCGCCGGCCGTGGCCCTCTACCGGGAGCTGTACCCCTCGATCGCCGTGCCCGCCACCGTGACCATGCCCGGCGCGCGCGAGGCCGTCGAGGCCGTACGGCGCGGCGGCGGCCGGGTCATCGTGGTGACCGGGAAGAACACCGTCGACGCGACGCGGACGGTCGAGTTCCTCGGCCTGGAGGTGGACGCGGTCGCCGGGTCGGTCTTCGGAGCGGCCAAGGGCCCGGCCCTCGCCGACTTCGGCGCGACCGCCTACGTGGGGGACCACGTGGCCGACATCGAGGCGGCCAGGGCGGGCGGCGCGGTCAGCGTGGCGGTGGCCACCGGCGGCCATCCGGCGGAGGATCTGCGTGATCACGGGGCCGATGTGGTCCTGGCGGATCTGACCGAGTTCGGGGAGTGGTTCGGCGGTTGGCGAAACGCCGCTGTCGTCGCGTAATTCCACGGAAATAGACGGTCGCTCCCGGCGTCCTGTGGGCATAACCTACATCCATTCCGTTTCACGACAGTCTGAACGAGGTCACCCCTGTGCCGAGTGGCAAGGTCAAGTGGTACGACGCCGACAAGGGTTTCGGCTTCCTCACCCGCGACGACGGCGGTGAGGTCTTCGTGCATTCCTCCGCGCTTCCCGGTGGCGTGGACATCCTCAAGCCAGGGCAGAAGGTCGAGTTCGGAGTGGCCGAGGGGCGCCGTGGCCAGCAGGCGCTCTCGGTCCGGGTGCTCGACCAGCCCCCGACGCTCGCCAGGGCCGCCAAGCCGAAGGGCAAGCGCAAGAAGCCCGACGAGATGGTGGTCATCGTGGAAGACCTGATCAAGCTGCTGGACGACGTCTCCACGGCGTACCAGAGGGGCAAGCACCCCGAGCCCGCGCACGGCAGGAAGATCGCCGCCATCCTCCGCACGGTGGCCGACGACCTGGAGGCCTGACGGCCTCACCCTGACCTCCCGGGTGGCTCAGCCGTGCGGGTTGGTCAGCGGTTTGGTGTGCTTGTCCGTCTTCTTGTCCGCCGGGTGGTCCCCGTGACGCACGATCGTGGTGGCCGGCCCGGCGGGCTTGGGAGCGCGCCGGGTCCACCGGAGCCGGCGCGTGCCGGACGCCGCGGAGTCGTCGTACGGCTCGCCCGCCGGACCACCGGGCACCGGGCCGCCCGGCGCGGGACCGCCGGACGGCGGGCCCTGCGGATCACCGTCCGGCGCGGGCGGGGCGGCGGGGCCCTCGGAGCCGGGCGCGTCGTCCCCGGCCCCGGCGACCGTCGAGGCGGCGGGGACGCCGGAAGCGGATCGCGCGGCCTGGATCCGCTCCTCCACCGCCATCGTCCGTCCCCGGCGCCGAGCCACCAGCCAGCCGAACGAGCCGCCCAGCAGCGCCGCCATCACCGCGAGCCCGGTACGGCCGCCGGCGAACAGCGACAGCAGCAGCCCGAACAGGCCGCCGGCCACCCAGGTGATCTGCAGGATCGCCTCCACCACGCCGAAGGTGGACGAGCGCACCTCCTCGCCGATCTCACGCTGCACGATGGCGTCGAGCGCCAGCTTGCCCAGCCCCTGGGCGAACGCGGCCACCAGGGCGACGGCCACCGCCGTCCACAGCGTGAACACGACCGCGGGGACGATCGTCGCCACGGTCGCCAGCGCCAGCGTGGCCAGCACGATGACCTGCGGCGAGCGGCGGCGCATCCGGGAGGCCACGGCCGTGCCGGCGAGGCCGCCCGCCCCGGCGGCCACCGCGAGCAGGCCGATGGTCACCGCGGGCGTCTGGCCCGGCAGCTTGCCGTCCTGCACCAGGAACAGAAGGTAGAACAGCAGGAACCCGGACTGGACGCGGATGGCCATGTTGGCCCGCATCGCCTCGGTGACCACCGGGCCGACGTTCAGCAGGGTGCGCCAGCGGTGCGGCCGCTCCTCCCCCTCCTCCCGGAGCTCCTCCAGGTCGGGGGAGTCGACGTGGCGGGGGAGCCGTACGGCCCACACCCCCTGGAGCAGGAAGACCACCGTCGCCCCGCGCAGTATCCAGTCGCCGCCGATCCAGGCGCTGACGCCCGCGCCGACCGGGACCGCCACCCCGGCCGCCACCAGCGCGAACAGCGCGACCCTGGCGTTCGCGGTGACCAGCGGGATGTCGGCCGGCAGCACGTTCGGCATGATCGCGGCGCGGGAGACGCTGTAGGCCTTCGACAGCACCAGCACGGCCAGCGCCGCCGGGAAGATGGTGAACGGGTCGCCGCTGACGAACGCCGCCGCCATCGCGAAGCACAGCAGTCCCCGGCCGAACAGCGTGCCGGCCATCACGAAGCGCCGGCCGGAGCGGAGGCGGTCGAGGACCGGGCCGACGAACGGCGCGACCACCACGAAGGGGATCATCGTGATCAGCAGGTAGAGGGCGACCTGGCCGCGGGCCTCGTTGACCGGGAGCTTGAACAGCGTCCCGGCCAGGGCGGCGGTGACCAGCGCGTCGCCGGCGCTCTGCGCGGCGGTCAGCTCGATGAGCGGCCCCAGCCCGGTACGGCCGGCCCCCTGGGCATGGGTGAGCCGCCGCATGGCCCGGCCTGACCGGCGCACCCCGCCGGCCGTGCCGCGACCGGCGCGCGCCGCCGCCCGTCCCGCGCCCCGGCCCGCCTGTACGGTGCCCCGCCCCGCTCCGGCCGCCGCCCGGCTCACCCGGCGGGACGCCTCGCCCACCACCCGCCGCGTCCGGTTCCACCCGTTTCCCACGCATCCAGTCTTACCCGATCGATCTCGCCCTACGATCGGTCCGCGCCCAGGGCCGGCCGTTCCGCGGCGCGCGCCCGGCGATGTCGGGACGCCTTTTCGCACCCGGGACCGGTTCCTGGAAAAATGGTGATGGCCAGGTCGTCCGATGGCCACCGCCCGTCCCTCCCGTGCAGGGGAGGACGGTGCCGTCCGCTCCGGACATGGGTGAGAATGAACTGTGAGTCAGCGCAACGAGCGAGCGAGCAAGCACAGCGACCGTCCGGTTGCGGGGCCGACGGGAGCGAGCTCGTGAGCCCCGCCAGGACCCGCACCCCGGTTCTCGACCCCGCCTGCGCCGCCGCCGTGGACCTGGCCCGTTCCGCCGTCGAGGAGAACGTCCCGCCCGGCGAGGTGGGCGGGCACCTCGGAGCGGAGAGCGACGGCGAGCGGGTCGTCACCCATTACTTCGCCTGCCTCGACCGCGCCTACATCGGCTGGCGGTGGGCGGTGACCGTCGCCCGCGCCTCGCGGGCGCGCAACGTCACGGTCAGCGAGGTCGTGCTCGTGCCCGGCGAGGGCGCGCTGCTGCCGCCGCAGTGGGTGCCGTGGAGCGAACGCCTGCTCCCCGGCGACCTCGGCGTGGGCGACCTGCTGCCCACCTCGGCCGACGACGTCCGCCTCGCGCCCGGTTTCACCGACACGGGCGAGGAGACCGACCGCGAGATGTTCTTCGAGTACGGTCTCGGCAGGGCCCGGGTGCTGTCCCCGGTCGGCCGCGACCGCGCCGTGCGGCGCTGGCACGCGGGCGAGGCCGGGCCGCACACCCCGATCGCGCACGCCGCGCCCGCCCAGTGCTCCACCTGCGGTTTCTACTGGCCGTTGGCCGGCGCGCTGGGCGCCACGTTCGGCGTCTGCACCAACGAGTTCGCCCCGGACGACGGCCGCGTGGTCGCCGCCGACCACGGCTGCGGCGCGCACTCGGAGGCGGCCGTGACGCCGCCCCAGGTCGAGCCGACCGCGCCGATCCTCGACGAACTCGCCTACGACATCACCGAGCACCTCGCGGAGGAGCTGCCGGGGGCGGACCGCGGCGGTTCGGTGGACGACGCCGCGGCCGAGCCGCTGGGCCACTCCTGACGCGGCCCCTCGCGGGGCCGCGTCCCGGTCCCCGCGGGGCCGTCCGGCGCGGGCGGGCCGTTCACCGGCCCGCCGGCCCGGCGCGCGACGTGACCATTGGATCCCTTCGACCCTTGGACTCATCGCTGTGACTGACATTTTCGGCCCCGACACCTTCGGCACCGACCGGATGCGCTCCGCGGTGCTCGCGGCCTGGACGGCCTCGCCCGCGCGGTTCCGCGAGGACGCCAACGCCGAGGAGGACTTCGCGCTCGGCGGCTACCGCGACCGGCTGATCGTCGAGCTCGCCCAGAACGCCGCCGACGCCGCGGTCCGCGCCGGGGCGCCGGGGCGGCTGCGCCTGTCGCTGCGCGAGGGCGTGCTGTCGGCGGCCAACACCGGAGCGGCGGTGGACACCGCCGGGATCGAGAGCCTGTCGACGCTGCGCGCCTCCGCCAAGCGCGGCGAGGAGGACGCCGCGGGCCGCTTCGGTGTCGGCTTCGCCGCCGTGGTCTCGGTCAGCGACGAGCCGGTGATCGGCTCGCTCGGGTCCGGGGTGGTCCGCTGGTCCCGTTCCCAGACCGCCGCGCTGGTGGCCGCCGAGCCGGTGCTCGCCGCGGAGCTGGCCGAGCGCGGCGGGCACGTGCCGCTGCTGCGCCTGCCGTTCCCGGCAGGTCCGGTGGAGGTGCCGCCGGGGTTCGACACGCTCGTCCGGCTGCCGCTGCGCGACGCCGCGTCCGAGGACGCCGTACGGCGGATGCTGCGGGAGGCCGGTCCCGCGCTGCTGCTCGGGCTGCCCGCGCTGGAGTCGATCGAGATCGACCTCGACGGCGAGACGCGCACGATCCTGCCGGGCGGCTGGCGGGTGGTCTCGGCGTCCGGGCGGTTCACTCCGGAGGAGGCCGCCGAGCTGTTCGCCGACCGGCCGACCGAGGAGCGGAGCCGTCCCCACTGGCTGGTCCGCTGGGCCGTACCGGTCGCCGAGGCGTCGGGTGAGCCGCGGCCGCTGCCCGAGCTGGTCCGGCCGGTGGTGCACGCGCCGACGCCCAGCGACGAGCCGCTCGACCTGCCCGTCCTGCTCATCGCCTCCTTCCCGATGGCGACCGACCGGCGGCACGTGGCCATGGGGCCGCTGACCGACTTCCTGGTGGAGCGCGCCGCCGACGCCTACCTCGACCTGCTGGCCGGGCTGCCCCGCACGCCCGCCCTCCTCGACCTCGTCCCCGGCCTGATGGGCAGGGGCGAGCTCGACGCGCGGATCCGCCGCGCCATCCTGCGCAGGCTTCCGGACCTGCCGCTGCTTCCGGCGCTGTCGCCCCCCGCCGACGCCGCCGCCGGGCCGGGCAAAGCCGCCGGGGACGCCGGGGACGCCGGGGAGATCGTCGTCGCGGGACGGCAGGCGTCGGTGGTGGCGGCGCCGGGCGAACTGCTCACGAAGATCGCCGGCATGGTCCCCGGGCTGCTGCCGGCCGGGTGGCCGTCCCGGCACCCCGCGATCTCCGCGCTCGGCGTCCGGCGGGTGCAGCTGTCCGACGTGGTGGACATGCTCTCCGGGGACGCCGTCGCCGACCTCGGCCCCGGGTGGTGGCGGTCGCTGTACGAGGTGCTGCCCGCCGACGACCCCGAGGCGCTCGGCGCGCTGCCGGTGCCGCTGGCCGACGGCCGCCTGGTCCGGGGGCCGCGCGGCACGCTGCTGCTGAGCGACGGCTCGGCGCTGGACCCGGCGGTGCTGGGCCCGCTGGGCCTGCGCGTGGTCCACCCGGAGGCCGCCCACCCGCTGCTGCTGCGCCTGGGCGCCGCCGAGGCGACGCCCAGGACGGTCCTTGAGGACCCGCTGACCCGTTCGGCCGTCGCGGAGTCGCTGGACGGCCCCGACCCCGAGCCTGTGGCGCAGGCGGTGCTCGCGCTGGTGGACGCCGCCGGGCTGGTCCCCGGTGACGCGCCGTGGCTGTCGGAGCTGGCGCTGCGCGGCTCCGACGGCGAGCTGTACCCGGCGGGCGAGCTTCTCCTGGCCGACGGCGCGCTGGCCGGGCTGCTCGACGCCGAGACCCACTTCGGCACGGCCGCGCCCGACCTGGTGGAGCGGTACGGTCCCCGGGTGCTGGCCGCGACCGGCGTGCTCGACGGCTTCGCCGTGGTCAACGACGCCGACGTCATGCTCGACCCGGACGAGTGCGACCACGACCTCGACCGTGAGGAGGAGTGGCTGGAGGCGGTGCTCGACCTGCTGCCCGACCTCGACGTGCCGCCGGTCGCCCGTGAGTTCTCCGCCGTCCGCGACCTGGAGTACGTCGCCGACTGGCCGTCGGCCCTGGCCCTGCTGTCACGCCCGCCGCTGCGCTCGGTCCTGCACCCGCTGCGGGTCCTGGCGGCCGGTGAGGTCGTGGAGGTGCCGTCCTACACCGCGTGGTGGCTGTCCACCCGCCCGGTCCTGGACGGCCGGCGTCCCACGCAGCTGCGGCTGCCGGCCGCCGACCCGCTGCTGTTCGGCCTGTACGGCGACGCGTCCCCGGCGGTGGACGAGGCCGCGCTCGCCATGATCGGCGTGCGGACCACCCTGACCGACCTGCTCGCCTCGCACGGCGGCCCCGACGAGCTGCTGGACCTGCTGGGCGACCCCTCGGTCGAGGTGGACCGGGCGCAGCTGCGGTCGCTGTGGGTGGCGCTCGCCGGTGTCGAGCCCGCCCGCGTCGCGCCGCCGACGGCGGTGCGGGCGATCCTCGACGGTGAGATCGTCGTCGTGGACGTCGAGAACGGGCGGCTGCTCGCGGGGTCCGACCGCGTCGGGGGCGCCGGGGCCGAGGTGCCCGAGCCGGTGGTGGTGGAGGCCCCGGACCTGCTGCCGCTGGTGGCGGGCCGCCCGCTGGTGCTGGCCCCGTTCGATCTCGCCGAGGCGCTGTCGGAGCTGCTGGACCTGCCGCTGGCGGGGGAGGAGGCGGCCGGTGAGGTGACCTCGTCGGGCGCGGTCCGCGAGGTGCCGCCCGCCGTACGGTCGCTGCTGCCCACCGCGCCCGCCACGTACGTGGAGCACGAGAAACTGCTGGTGGACGGCGTCCCCGCGGCCTGGCGGTTCTTCGAGGGCACGGTGCACGCCTCGGGTGTGGAGGGCCTGGCGCGGGGGCTGGCCTGGGCGTCGGGCCAGTGGGGCGACCGGCTGGCCGTGGCGGCGCTGCTGCGCGACCCGGCGGCCGTACCGCTGCTGCTGGCCGAGGCCGACCTGGACAGCTGGACCGCCTCGACGAACTAGCGCTCCGGACGGGGGCGGTCGCCGGGGCCGCCCCCGTCGTGGACGGAGAGGGACCGGACGCTCCTCAGCCGGAGCGGCCCTCTCGTGAGCGGAGAGCGACCGGACGGCCCTCAGCCGGGGGCCGTCCTGGCCGGGCCGACCGTCCTCGCCGGGCCGCCGGTCAGGGGGTGGGCGGCGGGGCGGGGGAGATCGGCGGGATCGCGGTGGCGGGCTCGACCGGCTCCTGGCCGGGAGCCGGGGCCGAGGCCGGGGGGTGCCGGTCGCGCCGCCGGATGAACCACACGCCGAAGACGCCGCCGCAGATGCCGGAGACGCAGGTCCAGATCCACCAGTGGTGCTCGGCGTCGGTGCCGACGATCAGAAGCACGACGAGGGCGGCCGCCCACAGGCCGATGCCCGTGAGGATCGTGGCCGTGTCGTTGGTCTTCAGCGGCTGGAGATCCGAGGGGCGAGACTGCTTCACGGAGCCAGCGTAGGCGACGGGGGCTCACCGCCCGCAACATGGCCCCGTGAGATCGCGAATCGGTCGCGAAAACATCACCATCCCGGCCTGGCTCTTCCGGCGGCGGACACGCACTGTCACCCTGCGTCCGTGACTGACAGTAAACCCACCCAATTGAGCGGTCTTGACCGTTTCTTTCGCATTTCCGAGCGCAACTCGTCGGTCGGCCGAGAGGTCCGGGGCGGTCTGGCGACCTTCTTCACGATGGCCTACATCGTGGTGCTCAACCCCCTGATCATCGCCACCGCCAAGGACGCGGACGGCCAGTTCATCGCCGACGCGACCTCCGCGCCCACCGGCCTGGTGGCCGCCGGGACCGCCTTCGTCGCCGGCGTGCTGTGCATCCTGATGGGCGTCGTCGGGAAGGTCCCGTTCGCGATGGCCGCCGGGCTCGGCCTGAACGCCTTCGTCACCTACGGCATCGCCTCGCAGATGTCGTGGGAAGCGGCCATGGGCCTGGTCTTCCTCGAAGGCGTGATCATCGCCCTGCTGGTGCTGACCGGGTTCAGGACGGCGGTGTTCAACGCCATCCCGCCCCAGCTGAAGACCGCGATCAGCGTCGGCATCGGCCTGTTCATCGCGCTGATCGGCTTCGTGGACGCCGGTTTCGTCCGCAAGGCGCCGGCCGTTCCGCTGGAGCTGGGCATCGGCGGCAACCTGACGAGCTGGCCGATCTTCGTGTTCGTGGCCGGCCTGCTGCTGCTCGTCATGCTCGTGGCCCGCAAGGTGAAGGGCGCCATCCTCCTCGGCATCGTCGGGACCACCGTTCTGGCGATCATCGTGGAGGCCGTCGCCAAGGTCGGCGGCTCGGGCACGCCCGACCAGCCGAACCCCGGCGGCTGGCGGCTCGTCGTGCCCGCGATGCCGGAGAAGGTCTTCGGGTTCGAGAACCCGCTGGTGCTGTTCCGGGAGTTCGACCCGTTCGGCGCGTTCGGCTCCGTCTCGGTCATCGTGGCGCTGCTGCTCGTCTTCACCCTGCTGATCACCGACTTCTTCGACACCATGGGAACGATCGTCGGCGTCGGAGGGCAGGCGGGCCTGATCGAGGAGGACGGCACGCTGCCCCGGACCAGGGAGATCCTCCTGGTCGACTCGATCGGCGCGGCGGTCGGCGGCGCGGCCTCGGTCTCGTCCAACACCACCTACGTCGAGTCGGCGGCGGGCGTCGGGGAGGGCGCGCGCACCGGTCTGGCCAGCGTCGTCACCGGCGTGCTCTTCCTGCTGGCGATCTTCGTCTCGCCGCTGGTCGCGGTCGTCCCGCACGAGGCCGCCGCCCCGGCGCTGGTCGTCGTGGGCTTCCTGATGATGACGGCGATCCGCGAGATCGACTTCACCGACTACGAGATCGCCATCCCGGCGTTCCTCACCATCGTGCTCATGCCGTTCAGCTACTCCATCGCCAACGGCATCGGCGCGGGCTTCGTCAGCTTCGTGCTGATCAAGCTGGCGAAGGGCAAGGCGCGCGAGGTTCACACCCTGATGTGGGTGGTCGCGGCGCTGTTCGTCCTCTACTTCGCCCTCGGCCCGATCAAGTCCCTCCTCGGCGTCGGCTGAGGAACACATGGGAGAGGCTGTCGTGGCGACGGCGCGGGTCGCCACGACGGCCTCTCTGGCTTTCCCCCGGGCCCCGTGAGGCCGCCGGGCCCGGGTCATCGGGGTATGAGCGGAGGCGCCGTCCTCCCGAAGAGGGAGGGCAGGTCGACCAGGAGCACGTCGCCACGACGGCCGGCGGCCTCCACGAGGTCGGGATGGAAACCCTCCAGCGAGAAGATCGCCAGCAGGGCCGAGGTGACGTCGTGCCCCTCGCCGCGGAGGACCTCCTTCAGCCGTCCGAGTCGCTCCAGGTCGGCGGGGCCTCGCCGTACGAGGGTGGCCTTGGCCTCCCCGATGAGACCCACCACGGCACGGCCGGCCCTTTTGTCCAGGGCGATGACGTCGATCTCATGCTTGGCCCTGCCGCCTTTGTCGTTGACCACCGTCGAGGCGACCAGACCGCTTCCTCCGCGGAGCGAGGGGTCGGGGTGACGGCGGAGCCAGTCACGGGCGCACTCCTCGAAGTGCGGGCCCAGAACGCGGGAGACGAAGGTGGCCTGCGAGTCGTGCCATGCCCGCGCCGAACCGCCCGTTTCGACGAGATCCCGTTTCGGAACGGTGATCAGGTTGTGGAAGCGGATGATGGGGTCCGCGACGGTGATCACCGGACGCCGCTCCCAGAGCGGGTCCGTCGAATGACTGAGGTAACCCGAGTTCGTCAGCATCTCCAGCGGACGGCCCAGAGAGGTGCGATCCCGCTCCAGCATGCCGCCGATCTTCGCCGGGCTGGTCGCCCCGGAGGCGACCGCGTTGATGATCGCGTAGTGGAGCGAGTTGCCGGTGAACCGCGGGTCCTCCCGCAGGAGGTACTCCGCCTCACTGCGGGAGAAGAGCGCCTGACCCGGGTCGAGGACCGTGGCGGGAATCCATGCGTCGAACTCCGGGAGGCTCCGGGGCGCGGGCCCGGGGGCGAGGTTGCGGTAGCCGGGCGACCCGCCGAGTACGGCGTGCACGCGCAGGGCGGTCGCGGGGTCATCGATCCCCCAGTGCCGTGCGGTGGTGGTCAGGTCGAACGGCTGGAGGCGGAGGTCGACGGCGGCCCGGCCACGCAGCGCCTTCGTGCCGGACATGAGCTCGTTCATCACGGAGATGGCGGATCCGCACAGGATCACTCGACCGCCCTCATGACCGTGACCGGTCTGTGAGCGGTCGTAGAGAAGCTGGAGCAGGCCGGGGATCTCCGGGGAGTGCGCCATCCAGTAGGGCAACTCGTCGATGACCAGGAGCCCGGACGCGCCGCTCCGGCGCGCGGTCAGGCTGATCGCCGAGTCGAGGAGGGACTCCCAGCCGGCGTCGGCGCCCAGGATGTCCGGCCCGATCCCCGCATACCGCGCGATGTCCTCCGCGAACCGCCGCCGCGCGGCCGGCGCGCCCTCTTCGGCGACCGCGGAGACGTAGAGCCCGCCCACCGCGTCGGCCAGCGCGCGCAGGAGGTAACTCTTGCCGACCCGGCGGCGTCCCGAGACCACTCCCAGGCGCAGGTGCGGGTCGGGATGCCTGACGAACTCCGTGAGCGTCGACCATTCGGAGTCGCGAGAGAGCAGGCGAGAGGGCTTCTTCATTGGCGCCTCCTATTTTGTATGCTTCCAAGCATACAAAATAGGAGTCATACGTGCAGACAACTTGCGCTCGCTCGACATGCGAGACAGTGACGCGGGCACAGGGGCGGGGGAGGGCCGAGATGATGTCGTGATCCTCGTCGCGGAGGGTCTTCCTCAGCCGTCCGAGCCGTTCCAGGTCACCGGGGCCGGTGGTCTAGGCGCAGGTCTTCCGTTCGACGTCGCACCGCTCGACCTCGGGGTGGCGTTTCGACGGCCTGTCGAACAGCGGCTGGGGCCTGTGGCGCAGGTGCAGGTCGAAGAAGGCCCGGACGTGGTCGCGGGTGATCTCGACGGCGCGCTCTCCGGGCAGGTCGGGATTGCGGTGGATGCCGAGTCGCTCCACCAGCAGCGCGGTGTCGGTGAAGGAGGAGTGCTCCGCCCCCTTCACCACGAGCCAGCGCTTCCACCCGGTCAGACGCGCCCAGTCACGTTCCCACGTGGTGTCCCTGCCTCCCGGGCTGTGCCCCGCCTTCGTGCCCAGGAAGAGGAACGGCCGCGGCAGCCCGCCGTCCGGGATCGGGGCGAAGGTCGTGCCGTCCATGTCGATCCCGGCGCGCACGCGGGTGTCCTTCAGCATGGCGGCGATGACGCTCGCGCCGCCCGCCGAGTGCCCGGCCATCCCGATCCGGGACGGGCCGATCAGTGAGGCGCCCTTCCACGCGGGGCGTGCGCCGGTCAGCTCGTCCAGCACGAAGGAGACGTCGTCCGCCCGGCCCCGGGCCACCTTGTTCCAGAAGTCCTGGCCCTTGGGCGCCTCACACGCGACACACGTGGTGATCCGGCCGTCGGGGAAGGACGTGGCCAGGCTCTCGTAGGTGTGTTCGACGCCGGCCACCACGTAACCCCTGCTCGCGAGTTCCTCGGCCAGGGCGGTGAGCGAGCTGCGGGGCTCGGTGAAGCCCGGAGAGAGCACCACCAGGGGCAGGCCGTGCTCACGCCCGGCCGGTTCGGCGCCGCTGAAGGCGTTGGTCCGCGTCCTGCTCAACACGTCGTACGGCACGCCGGTGACCTCTTCGCCCTTCAGGATGAGCTCCGACTCCTTAGCCGTCATGTAAGGCGCCCGCTTCCCTCCACGGGACTTCGCCGGATACCACAGGGAGACCATGAGCTCCCTGGCCTTCACACCGGGGACCCAGGGGTCGGCGCGGGAGGCGTCCCTGAGGTGCAGGGACGTGATGCCGACCGGGTGGGGGCCGGTCGGTTCGGGGAGGCGGAGCGCGCCGGTGGACCCGGACGCCGTCTCCTGTGAGGCGGCGGTCACGACGACCGGGCCGGGTCCGGCCGGAGCGGACGCGAAGGCGCAGGAGGGGACGGCCACGAAGGCGAGCAGGGCCGCGACGGTGGTGGCACCCCGGCGGATCCGGCGGGGCGGCGCCGGTT
Source organism: Streptosporangium sp. NPDC048047 (assembly GCF_040653115.1). Taxonomy (NCBI): domain Bacteria; kingdom Bacillati; phylum Actinomycetota; class Actinomycetes; order Streptosporangiales; family Streptosporangiaceae; genus Streptosporangium; species Streptosporangium sp. NPDC048047. Next base: position 52,297 of record NZ_JBEZNH010000007.1, read on the forward strand.
CGCCGCCACCGTGTTCCGCGGTGGGGCCGGGCGTGCTCTTCCTGTCCATCACATGGCTCATGAGCTGTCCTTCCTGACGGGGCCTCCTCGACGGGACCCCCGGTGGCGGCCGGTTGCGGCAACGAACCTAGGCTTCGGCGGGGCCCGTCCGCGTCGGCTGCCATGGCGATATCGCGCCCCTCCCGGGGAGGACCCCTCCGCCGTGTCATCCCCGCGATGTACTCCTGGCGGCGACGGACACGGTCACCGGGACGGACGCGGGGCGCGCCGTACAACCGGGACAATTCACCGGTGATACGGAGCGAACGACGGGGACGGCGGCGGTTCGGGCTGGATGTGCCGCGTCCCGCATGGAAACCCGCCCGGCCTTCGCGCCGGTCGCTTCTCGCCGACCTGCTGCTCGCGATCGTCCTGACCGTCGCCGCGGTGGCCGCGACGGCGGGCTCCGTGGGCGACGCCCACCGCGTCGGAGAGCGGCCGCCCTCCCTGCTGGAGCCCCTGCGGCTGCGGCCCCCTCCTCCTCCGCCGCCGAGCAGCGCAGTCCCGCCTGATCGCCCGGAACGGCCCGTCGCCCCCGCGGAGGACCGGAAGGACCGGGGCCCGCTCCCGCTCCTGGTGGTCCTGACGGCCCTGCCGCTGGCGGTGCGGAGGCTCCACCCACTGGTCGCCTTCTGGACGGTGCTGGCCGCGGCGCTGGCCACCCACGACGACGCGACGTGGATCACCGTGCTGACGTTCGCCGTCGCCGCCTACGGCGCCGTGGCCCACAGCCCCCACCGGATGCCGGCCATCGGGGGACTCGTCCTCGCCGCCGTGCTGGCGGGCGTCGCCTTCCGGGACTCCCTCCCGGCGCTGCCGGGTTGGCTGGGGCCGTTCGTGGTGCTGATGAGCGCCGGAGTCGCCGCCGGTCTCACCCGATCCTGGCGGCGGCGGCTCACCGAACTGCGGTACGCGCAGGAGGAGGCGATGCGCGAGGCCGTCCAGGAAGAGCGCTCCCGGATCGCCGGCGAACTACATGACGTCGTCACCCACAATGTGAACGTGATGGTGATCCAGGCCGGAGCGGCACGCAAGGTGATGGACACGGCTCCGGAACGGTCGAAGGAGGCCATGCTGGCGGTCGAAGCCGGTGGCCGGGCCGCCATGGCCGAGCTGCGCCACGTCATGGGACTGCTCGCCGGGCCCGAGAGCGAGCGGGCGGGCGGCGCCGAAGGGCTCGAACCGCAACCGGGACTCGACCGGCTCGACTCGTTGATCGAACGGGTCCGCGCGGCCGGGGTGCCGGTCGGGGCCGAGATCTCTCCGCCGCCCGGCCCGTTGCCGCCCGGGGTGGACCTCGCCGTCTACCGGGTCGTCCAGGAGGCGCTGACCAACACGATCAAGCACGCGGCCGGTGCGACGGCGTACGTCACCGTCGGCCACCGCGGCGACTGGCTGGAGATCGAGGTCACCGACACCGGGGGCGGGCGGACGGCACGCGCCGGAGACAGCCGGGGCCGGGGCCTGATCGGGTTGCGGGAGCGGCTCGCCCTCTACGGCGGCACCCTGCAGGCCGGGCCGCGAGACGACGGCGGCTACCGGATCAGGGCGCGGGTTCCGTGGACCACCACGTGAGCGGGCCCGTGCGCGTGGTCATCGCCGACGACCAGGCGCTGGTGCGCAGCGGGTTCGGGATGATCCTCGCCGCCGACGGCATCGAGGTGACGGCCGAGGCGGCCGACGGGGCGGAGGCCGTCGCCGCCGTCCGGCGCACCCGGCCCGACGTCGTGCTCATGGACATCCGGATGCCGCGGATGGACGGCATCGAAGCCACCCGGCGGATCATGACGGAAGGCGCGGACGGGACCCGCGTCCTCATCCTGACCACCTACGACCTCGATCACTACGTCTATGCCGCACTCACCGCGGGGGCCAGCGGCTTCCTGCTCAAGGACGTCACCCCCGAGCACCTGGCGGCCGCGGTGCGCCTGGTGCGCGCGGGGGACGCCCTGCTCGCGCCGACGATCACCCGCCGCCTGGTCGAGCGGTTCGCCCGCCGCGACGAGGCCGGGACGGCCGTGCACCGGGACCTGTCGGAGCTGACGCCCCGGGAGCTGGAGGTGTTGCGCCTGCTGGCCACCGGGCTGAGCAACGCCGAGCTCGCCGACCGGCTGAGTCTCAGTGCGGCGACGGTGAAGACCCATGTCGCGCGCATCCTGTCCAAGCTCGGCCTCAGGGACAGGGTTCAGGCGGTCGTGCTGGCCTACGAGACCGGGTTGATCGCCCCCGGCTCGTCCGGCGACCGTGCGCCGGAGGACTCACCCGGCCGGCGGTGACCGCCCGGGTCGTTCCCCGCCGCGCCGTCCGGCCGCCGGCCCGACGGCGGCGGAACCCGGACGGCTCCGCCCCTGTCCGTACCCGCATGTCAGAAGCGGGCCGGTCCATCCGTTCCGCGGGGTCCGGGGGAGGCGAGGGGGGTGCTCGCCGTACTCTGCGAACATGCGGCGGGGGCCGCTGTCCGGGGCCGGCCGACGCACGTGAGAAAGCCTGTCCCTCCGGGAATTCCCGAGCGCCGTGTATAGTTAGCGAAGGTAATGAGTCTTGATAATGAACCCAAGCAAGGACCAACGCGCGAGTCTGCGCAGCGACGCCGGTCTGGCCTCGGCGCTGCGCGTGTCGCTGGCGCGACTGAACAGACGCCTGCGCAGGCAGGCCGCGGGGCACTCACTGACCCCCACCCAGCTCGCGACGCTCGCCGCGGTGGAACGGCATTCCGGGATAACCCCCGGCGAATTGGCCGAGCTCGAGAAGGTGCAACCGCCCTCGATGACCCGCGTGACCGCCGTGCTGGGCGAGCGAGGGCTGGTGTCGCGCACACCGCACCCGACCGACCGGCGCCAGGTGACGCTGAGCGTGACCGAGGCGGGCTCGGCGTTGCTGAAGGAGGAGCGCCGCCGCAAGGAGGCGTGGCTGACACGGCAGCTGAAGGAGCTGACACCCGAGGAGAGGGCCGTGCTGAGGCAGGCGGCTCCGATTCTGGAGAAGCTCAGCCGGATCTAGCCGAACCCGAGGAACCCCGCGCCTCGGCGGCCCCGCAGGACGCCGAGGCGCACGCCGTACCGGAGGGCGCCGGGAGCGCCGTACCGCAGGAGGGGCCGGTACGGCGGGCCACGCGACGGGTGACGCGCGCGATGCCCGGCCGGCGGGCGGCCGCGCGCCGCCGCCGGACCGCGCGGGCGGCGGCCGTCGGTGAGCTGCAGGCCGTCGAGACCAGGACCGTCCAGGCCGTTCCCGGCGCCTCCGACGCGCGGGGCGGGATGTTCCGGTCGCTGCGCGTCCACAACTACCGGCTGTTCGCCATCGGCGGCGTGATCTCCAACGTCGGCGGGTGGATGCAGCGCACCGCGCAGGACCTGCTGGTGCTGGACCTGGCGCACGGCAGCGCCTTCGCCCTGGGCCTGACCACCGCGCTGCAGTTCCTGCCGCTGCTGCTGTTCGGGCTGTGGGGCGGCATGCTCGCCGACCGCTACCCCAAGCGGCCGCTGCTCATCACCGCCCAGTCGCTCATGGGACTGCTGGCGCTGACCATGGGCGTGCTCGTGGTGACCGGCAGCGCGCAGGTCTGGCACGTCTACGTGATGGCCTTCATGCTGGGCCTCATCTCCTGCGTCGAGGTGCCGACCCGGCAGTCGTTCGTCGTGGAGATGGTGGGCCGCAAGGACCTGTCCAACGCCGTCGCGCTGAACGCCTCCAGCTTCAACCTGGCCCGCGTGGTCGGCCCGGCCGTCGCGGGCGTGCTGATCTCCGCGCTCGGCGGCACCGGCCCGATGTTCCTCATCAACGCGGTGTCGTTCGGTGCGGTCCTCGCCGGGCTGGCGATGATGCGGACCTCGGAGCTGACCGCTCCCGACCCGGTTCCCAGGGCCAAGGGCCAGCTCCGCGAGGGCCTGCGGTACGTGCTGGCGCGCCCCGAGCTGCTGCTGCCGATACTGCTGGTCGCCTTCGTGTCGCTGTTCACCCAGTCGTTCTCGATGTCGATCGCGCTGATGGCCCGGCAGGTCTTCGGCGCGGGCGCGTCCTCCTTCGGCCTGGCCTCCAGCATGTTCGCGGTCGGCGCGCTGGGCGGCGCGCTGCTCGCGGCCCGGCGGGTACGGCCCAGCCGCAAGCTGCTGATCGGCGGCGCCCTGTCCTTCGGCGTGGCGCAGATCGTCAGCGGCCTGGCCCTCTGGTACCCGCTCTACCTGCTCTTCCTCATCCCCGCCGGGATCGCGCTGATCACGGTCAACACCGCCGCCAACACCAGCGTCCAGCTCGCCGCCTCGCCGGAGATGCGCGGCCGGGTGATGGGCATCTACGTGCTGGTCTTCACCGGAGGCGCCCCGATCGGCGCGCCGCTGCTCGGCTGGGTCGCGGAGATCGGCGGTCCCCGTACGGGCGTCGTCATCGGAGGGGTGCTCACGATGCTCGGGGTCGGCGCGGCGATAATGCTGACCAGGGCGATCGGCAGGAGGACGACGCATGCGGCTGTTCGTCGGACTACTGCCGCCGCGGCAGGCGCTTGACGAGCTCGCCCGCGCCCTGGAGCCCCACCGGGCGGCCTGGCCCGAGCTGCGCTGGCTGAACGCCGTGAACTGGCACGTCACGCTGTCGTTCCTGGGCGAGGTCCCCGAGGCGGCCCTGCCCGGCCTGCACGTCCGGCTGGCGCGCGCCGCGTCACGCCACGAGCCGATGACGCTGTCGTTCGCGGGCGGGGGCGCCTTCCCCTCCGCCCGCCGGGCGCGGGTCTTCTGGACCGGTCTGCGCGGCCCCGAGCTCCGGCTCGTCCGCCTGGCGGACTCGCTCGGGGCGGGGGCGCGCCGGGCCGGGGCCGAACAGACCGACCGGCGGCGGCTCCGGCCGCATCTGTCGCTGGCCAGGGCCAGGTCCGGCGTCGACGTCCAGGACCTGGTGGACGCGTTCGCCGCGTTCGCCGGGTCCTCCTGGGAGGCGGACACCGTGCACCTGGTGCGGAGCCACCTGGGGGCGACGGTCCGCTACGAGAAGGTCGGGGACTACCCCCTCGCGGCGCCCGCATCCGATGGGCGGGACTAAGCTCCAGAGCGTGGATCGTCCCCGTCGCTGGCTGCTGCCCACGGTGCTCGCACTGCTCGTGCTGCTCGTGGTGATCGGCGCCCTCGTCTCCTAGACCTCCCGGGCCCCGCCGTACGGCTTCACGGGGCACGCGCCGGCTCTCCCGGGCTTCCGCCGTACGGCTTCACGGGGCACGCGCCGGCTCTCCCGGGCCCCGCCGTACGGCGTGCGGATCCCGCGGGCCGTACGGCGCGCGGATCCCCGCAGGAACGGGAACCCGCGCGCCGTGTCCGCCGGTCGCCTGCTACCAGGCGTACTCCTCGGGGGCCGTTTTGAACCCGGGGAAGATCTCGTCCAGGCGGGCCAGCGCCTTGTCGTCCAGCGTGATCTCCAGGGCCTTGACGATCCCGTCGAGCTGCTCGGTCGTGCGGGGGCCGATGATCGGCGCGGTGACGGCCCGCTGGTGCAGCAGCCAGGCCAGGCCGACGTTGGCCGGGTCCTCGCCGAGCTCGTCGCAGAACGCCTCGTACCGCTCGATCTTGTCGCGGTGCCTCTCCAGCTCCTTGGTGATGTGTTCGGCGGCCGAACGACCCTTGTCGATCTTCCGGAGGATGCCGCCGAGCAGGCCGCCCGCCAGCGGGCTCCACGGGATCAGGCCCAGGCCGTAGTCCTCACACGCCGGGATGACCTCCAGCTCGGCGGCGCGGACGATGAGGTTGTAGTGCGACTGCTCGGAGACCAGTCCGAGGCCGCCCCGGCGGCGGGCGGTCTCCTGCGCCTTGGCGATGTGCCAGCCGGCGAAGTTGGACGACCCCACGTACAGGATCTTGCCCTGCTGCTTGAGGATGTCCATGGCCTCCCAGAACTCGTCGAACGGGGTGTCCCGGTCGACGTGGTGGGCCTGGTAGAGGTCGATGTGGTCGGTCTGCATGCGCTTCAGCGACGCCTCGGCGGCCCGGCGGATGTTGAGCGCCGACAGGCGGCCCTCGTTGGGCCAGTCGCCCATGTCGCCGTAGAGCTTCGTGGCGATGACGGTCTTCTCGCGGCGGTCGCCGCCCTTGGCGAACCATCGTCCGAGGATGTTCTCGGTGATGCCCTCGCCCTTCTTCCACCCGTAGACGTCAGCGGTGTCGAAGAAGTTGATCCCCAGCTCGTGGGCGCGGTCCATGATCGCGAAGGAGTCGTCCTCCGAGGTCACGGGGCCGAAGTTCATCGTGCCGAGACAGAGGCGGCTGACCTTCAGGCCGGTACGGCCAAGCTGTGTGTAATCCATGCTCCTCACCCTAAGTACCTGGAGTGCACTCCAGGCGAGCCCTCACGCTGAACCCCGGCGGCCGATGACCACCTCGCGCGTTCGCCGCTGTCGGGCGTGAAGTCGGACGGGCTCTGCGACGGACTAATGGTGTATCTGAAAGAAGGGACACCGTGCGGATGACCGCTCCCCCCGATTCGCCGGGGAGGCTTGACGACGCCGCGCTCATTGAGCAGTCGCGACATCGGCCCGAGTCCTTCGCCACGCTGTACGACCGCCACTTCAGTGACATCTACCGCTATGTCGCAGCGCGGATCGGGCCGCAGGCCGCCGACGACCTGGCCTCCGAGACCTTCCTGGTCGCGTTCCGCAAGCGAGACGGTTTCGATCCCGAGCGTGGCGCGGTACGCCGATGGCTGTACGGAATCGCCACCAACCTCCTCGCCGACCATCGCCGCAGCGAGACCCGGAGACTGGAGGCTCTGGCCAGGGTGCCGGTGGACAGTCCCGCCGAGAGCGAGCACGCCGACCGCGTGGCGGCGCGGGTGACCGCCGCGGCCGAACGGCGCCGGCTCGCCGCGGATCTCAGCCGGCTGCCCGACGGCGACCGGGACGTGCTGTTCCTGGTCGCGTACGCCGATCTCAGCTACGAGGAGATCGGTCAAGCCCTTGACATCCCCCTGGGCACCGTGGCCTCCCGGCTCAACCGCGTCCGCAGGAAGCTGCGCGCGGCACTGGACGACACCACCGTTGAATCTGGAGGATCCGATGGATGAACTGCACGATGACCAGGACTTCCGTCAGCCGGTCGAGCCGCACCACCTGACCGCGGTACGCCACCTGCTGGGATCCCACGAACCCTCACCCGGCACGGTCGCGGAGGGCCGCGCCCGGCTGCTCGCCGAGGCGACCGCCACCCCCACGGTCAGCGGCCTGGAATCCGCGCGGCGGAGGCGGCACGGACGGCGGGGCCGGCGGGCCGGCATCGGGTTGAGTCTCGCCGCGGTCGCGGCCGCGGCGGCGGTTCTCGTCCCCATGGGGCTGTCCGGCGGCGGGACGTCCGTCGTGCCTCACACCGGCACGTCGGCTCCCGCCACGACCGAACTGACCGCCCGGCAGGTCCTGCTCGCCGCCGCCGTCGCCGTGGAGAAGGCCCCCGCGAGCGGTGACTACTGGCGCATCGCGACGGTCGACCGGTCGACGCTGACCGACCCCACCCGCAACTATGTGATCGAGAAAGAGAGTTTCAGCGAACAATGGCTGGCGGAGCGGCCGGGTCTGCAGAGCTGGCGCATGCGGCAGTATCTCGGCGCCAAGCCCGCGACCCCGCGGGACGAGGAGGCCTGGCGGGCCGCGGGGGCGCCCACCAGCTGGCGGTACCCCAAGAACATGGCAATCGAGCAGTTCGCCGCCCCATCGAACGGGAGGTCGCTGGAGGCGGCGGCGGGCGAGCGGACCGCCGACCGACTTCACGGCAGGTGGAAGGGCAGTGCCGGTAGCCTGATGTGGGATCTGATCAGCTGGCAGGAGGCGCGTGCGATCCCGGGCGACCCCGAGAGGCTCCGGGCGTACCTGGCGGGGTACATCCGGCGGCAGGCGGCGGACCCTGACTACACGATAGACGTGGAGAAGGACACGCCGTATTTCCTCCGGGGACTGTGCATACAGATGCTCACCGACCTGCCGGTGTCCCCCGAGGCTCGCGCGTCCGCCTACCGGATCCTCGCGTCCCTGCCCGGCATCCGGGCCGAGGGGGAGGTCACCGATCCGCTGGGCCGACGCGGGCAGGCGCTCGGCTATCGGGAGGAGGCCGAGCCGGGCCTGTTCACCGAGGTCCGTTTCGTGGTCGATCCCGGCACCGGCCTGCCGCTCGCCGAGATGCGGATGAACACGGCCAAGGGTGCCGATGGGCAGCCGGTGGAGCTCCCCTCCTCCACCTCGTACCAGGCGATCGGCTGGACCGACGAACGACCGGAACCGCCCGCCCACCGGGACTGAGCCGCCCACCGAGCCGCGCGCGGGGACCAGGCGGGGGCCGGTCCCCGCGCGCGGCCCTCTGATCGATCACTCACCGCCGAGGCCGGTGAGGCGGTTGATCTCCCCCCCCTCACCGAGCAGCCCCGCCGTACAGGCGGGGGAGATCGACGAGAACGATACGGCCGTCGCGGGCGGCCGCCGTGCGCAGGTCGGTGTCGAATCCGGCTCCGCTGTAGCAGAGCAGGGACATGCCCTCGGTGTCGTATCCCTTGACGGCCAGCAGCTCCCCGGCCCTGCGCAGCCGTTCGAGGTGGCGCAGCCCCATGACCTTCCCCCATTTCGCCTCACCCAGGGCGATGACGCGTGGGCGGGCACCCGCCTCGCCCGGCGCGACCGCGGCGACGTCGACCTGGATCGACCTCTTGTTGGAGGGATCCGGGACGACTCCCGGGGACACTCGCCCCGGCAGCTCGCCGAACAGGTTCAGGCTGTCGGCGATGGTGAACTCCCGGCACAGCTCCTCGAAGTGCGGACCGACGACCTGGGAGAGGAAGCCGCTCCTGGACACCTCCCACGCCTGCCCGGCCAGCCCGCGCTCAAGGAAGCTCCAGGTGCGGCGCATCACGCCCTCGTAGAAGGTGATCAGCGGTTCGGTGATCCGGTAGGTGAACTTCCCCGAGCTGAAGGCGTCCTGCTCCCGATGAATCAGGCGGCTGTCCTCCAGCACCGTCAGGGGATGGCCGATGTGGGTCGAAGGGCGCCCGAGATATCCCGCGATGCCGCCGCGCGTGGTGTGCCCGGCGGCGATGGCCCCCAGAACGGCGTGGTAGAGGGCCGGATCACGGATCTCGGTCTCCTCCGCGAGAAGGTAGCGGGCCTCTCGGAAGAGGGGGACCGCGGGATTGAGCACGGTCCTGACCACCCAGTCGTCGAACTCCGCGAGCGACGAGGGCGCGTCGGAGTAGATGAACTCGTGCCGGTACGCGGGGGTTCCGCCGACGACGGAGTGGAGAAGCACCGCCAGCTCATGGTCGGAGTCACATCCCCAGAAGCGCGCGGCGGTGAGGTGGTCCATGGGGCTGACGACGAGTTCGAGGCTGGCCCGTCCCCTGAGCGGGGCGTCACCGGCGAGCAGGCCGCCCATCACCGACATCGCGGATCCGCAGAGCAGGATCTTCGTCCTCGACCGTCGTGCGATGCCACCCGGGTCGAGGGCCCGCTGGAACAGCGAGGGCAGGACCGGGCTGGCCTTGGCCAGGTAGGGGAACTCGTCGATGACGACGATGCCGTCGGGGACCGTCGCGTACAGGCGGTCGATGGCCTGGTCCCAGTTGTCGAACTGGTATCGCCCTCCGCCGCCCGCGTGGAAGGCCAGGGCTTCGCCGAACCGGCGGAGTCCCTCCGTCTCGGTGTCCTCGCTGGCCGCGAAATAGAAGCCGCCGACGGCCTCGACGAGGGCATTGAGGAGGAAGGTCTTGCCCTGCCGGCGCCGCCCGCTCACCACGCCCAGCCGGGCACTCGGCGCCTCGCTCTCCACGAAGCGGCTCAGCGCGGCCCATTCGGTGTCCCGGGCGAAGACGTACTCGGGCTTTTCGATCATTGACACGCTCCTTAGAGGTATACCTCTTAGAACTATAACTCTAAGAGGTATACCTCTAAGATCATTTACCGGTGCAGAGGCCGGTGAGCGAGAGTGGTGGATTCCCGGGCGCTCGGTGATCTTCCGCGATAGGATGGACACCGATCCCGGGTGGAGCGTGACGACGCTCCCCGGGATTCTCCGTCTCATGACCCCCTACCGCACGATCCTCGGCGCCGCCGTCCCCCTCTACCTCGCCTCGGTCGCCTCCATGGCGGGCGCCCTGGTGACCGTCTCGGTCCTCGGCCGGCACGCGACCGCGACGCTGGCCGCCGCCGCACTGGTCGGCGCGGTCGCCAACCCGGCGATCGCCTCGGTGACCGGGGTCATGCGGGGCCTGATGCCGTTCCTCGCGCCGGTCCGCGACGACGCGGACGCGGCGGTTCCCATCATGCGCGACGCCCGGTGGCTGGCCATCGCCGTCGGGGTGACGGGCGCGCTCGCCGTGGCGTGCGTACCGGTGATCGCCCGGATCGGCGGCGTGCCCGGCGAGGTCGTCGGCGAGCTCGGCCTCTACCCGGCCCTGACCGCGCTGCAGATCCTGGTCACGGCTCTGGCCGGCGGCGCGAACTCGACGCTCGTCGCCCTCGGCCGGAGCCGGATGGTGCTCTGGTCGGGGCTGTCGGCGACGGCCGCCGCCGTCACACTGACCGCCGCACTGGTCCCGCCGCTCGGCCTGACCGGGGCGGGGATCGCCGAGGTCGCCTCCGCCTGCGTCGGCGCGGCCGTCGCCGGCGTCTGCCTGCGCCGCCTGCCGCTGCTCCGGGGACACTCGACGCGCCCGGGACGGCCCCGGCCGAAGGAGATCCTCGACATGGCCCGGGTCGGCCTCCCGCTGGCGGGCACCGTACTGGTGAAGTTCGCGGTGCTGGGAGTGGTGGCGTTCGCCGCGGCCCGGCTCGGCGCGGACGACGGGGCGGTCCACGCGGTCCTCAACTCCCTGATCGGGCTCGTCATGGTCGCCTCCATCTCGGTGGCGCAGGCGTCGGTCCCGGTGGTCGCCCGCGCCGCGGACCCGCGTGAGGCGCGCCGCGCCGTCCGGGCGGCTCTGGTGATCGCGCTCATCGGGGCGTCGGCGGGCGCGGCCGTCCCCGCGGTGGCCGGGGACGCGCTGGTCGGGCTGTTCACCGGCGACGCCGCGGTGGCGGAACGGGTGCTCGGGCTGATGCCGCTGATGATCCTCGCGGCGATGGCGGACGCCTGCCAGGCGGTGACCGGGTTCGGCCTCACCGCGCTCCGGCGGTCCTCGGCCAGCCTGACCTACTTCGCGATCCTGTACGGCCTGCTCGCCCTGTCCGCCTTCCCCATGGCGGCGACGGCGGGCCTGACCGGCCTCTGGGCGGCCAGGATCGCGGCGAACCTCCTGCTCGTCGCCGCCCAGGGAACGGGCTTCCTCCGCCACAGCGCGCGGATCGGGGCGCCGGCCGTACCGGGGCGGGCGGCGCCGGCGCGGGGCTGACCGGCCGGCTCACGGTCCGCCCCGGCGAGGGGACGGCCGTACGGGGCAGGCCGGGGACGGCCGCTTCGCGGGCCGATCGCAGGGCATTATGGCGGGATGGGGAGTAAGACGGGGGAGATCGTGATCCGTGCGCTCGCGCCGGTCGGGGCGGTCGCGCTGGCCGGGGCGGTGGCGCTCACCGGGCCGCGGGCCGAAGCGCAGGTCCGCGGGGGGACGGTGGAGCGGCCCCAGGTGCAGGCACAGGCGCAGGCGCAGACGGGGACGCGGGACGACGACGAGGGGAGGCCGCTGTTCACCTTCAAGGACCGGCGGATCACCGAGTCGAGCGGGCTGGCGGTCTCGCCGACGCATCCGGACGTCTACTACACCCACAACGACAGCTCGGCCGGTCCGGTCTTCTACGCCGTCGGGCCCGCCGGCCGTACCCGCGCGACGTTCACCCTCCGGGGGGCGTCGGCCCGCGACTGGGAGGGGATGGCGGCGTCCAAGGACCCGAGGACCGGGCGGGGGGTGCTCTGGTTCGCCGACATCGGCGACAACTTCGACGGGGCGTGGCCGGACGTCTCCGTCTACCGGGTGGACGAGCCCGCCGCGATGCGTGACGCCACCCTGCCCGCCGTGCGCTACAGGTTCCGCTACGAGGACGGCAAGCACAACGCCGAGGGCGTCATGGTCCACCCCCGGACCGGGCGGCTCTACGTCGTGACCAAGCAGTTCGCCGGCGGCGTCTACGCGGCGCCGAAGCGGCTGCGCACCGACCGGATCAACGTGCTCCGCAGGGTCGGCTCCGCCCCCATCATGGCCACCGACGCCGCCTACGCCCCCGACGGGTCGAGCTTCGTCATCCGCACCTACTTCTCCGCCACCGTCTACCGGGCGCCGGGCAAGGAGATCTCCCGGGTGTCGATGCCGCCGCTGGAGCAGGCGGAGTCCATCGCCTACACGTCCGACGGCAGGGCGCTGCTGACCGGGAGCGAGGGGGTCGGCAGCCCCGTCTACCGCGTCCCGCTGCCCGAGCGGGTCCTCCGTGAGATCGACGCGGCGCGGGTGAAGGCCACGCCGACCCCGACGGGGAAGGCGGACGGCCGGGCCACGACGGCCGCCGACGCGGGGCGGGACGCCCGGGGTGAGGCGCGGGCCGCCGACGCCGACGCGGGGGTGCCGACCCGGGCGGTGGCGCTCTGGCTGGCCGTCGCGGCGGGGGCTACCGGCGTCATCACCTTCATCGCCCGCCGCGCCAGGTAGGGCGGACCGGGGATCCGGCACGGGGCGGCGCGGGGTCCGGTTCGCGCTGAGGGCGGGGCATCTCGTTCGATGGCGGCATCGACCGTCGGACCGGGCCGCCGGGCCGCCGGGCCGCCGGGGCATCGGGAGCGAGGCATCTCGTTCGGGGGTGACACCGACCGGCGGACGGGACAGTGGGCCGGTGACGGGACGGAGATGAGCGCCTTCCGCAACCGAACGGCGATCGGCGCCTGCCATCCTCGACGCCATGCCAGATCGAACTCCGCCCCCAGGTGCGCGGCTCCCGCTGGGAATGGGCTGCCCGGAGTGCGACGCGCCCATCGACGCGACGTATGACCGCTGTCCCCGTTGCGCGTTGCCGTTGCGAGGGCCGGTGGCGACCCGGCTGTGGCACGTGGACCGGGCGCTCGCGGACCTGCGGGGCAAGGAGGCCGAGCTGCTGGAACGGCGCGGCAGACTGCTCGCCCGGCTCAGGGCCGAACGCGCCCCGGCCGCCGGGCCGGGAACGGCGGATGCACGGCGAGCGGCCGGCGACTCCGGGGACGAAGGTGACCCGTGGGGTGACGAGGCCCGACGGGACGGAGACGGCCCGTGGGACGGCGATGGCGTCCCGGACGCCGGAGAGGGCGCCGGGAACGTCCGGGGTCCGCGATGGGCGGCGGGGGCCGGTCCCGCCGTCCCGCGCCGGGACTTCTCGCCCCGTGCCGTGCAGAATCTCCTCCTCACGCTCGGCGGCCTGCTCCTCGTCGTCGCGGCCGTCGTCTTCACCGCGGTGAACTGGGGACGCATCGGCATCGGCGGGCGGGCGGCGATCCTCGCCGGGGTCACCGCGCTGACCCTCGTCACACCGAGGCTCCTGGTACGGCGGTCGCTCGCCACGACGGCGGAGACCGTCGCGATGCTGGGCGCCGCACTTCTCCTCCTGGACGGCTACGCGGCCCGGCGGGTCGGTCTGGCGGGAGCCGGAGACCTCGACGGCCGTCACTACGCGGCCCTGGTGTCCGCGGTGGTCGCGCTCGCCATGGCGGGGTATTCACGGCTGCTGCCGCTGAGGCTGCCGTTGCCGGTGGCGATCGTTCTCGCCCAGCTTCCGCTCCCGCTGCTGTTCGCCCGCGGGGTGGACGTCCACAGCACGGCGGCCCTCGCGGCCACGGCCGCCCTCGACGCCGCCCTCGTCGGGCTCCTCACCCGCCGGGCACGCGGATCTGAGCGGGACACGGGTGGGCGGTGGGCGCGGGTCACCGCGTCCGTCTGCTTCGGCCTGGTCTGGGCGTCGGCCGTGCTCTGCGGGGTTCTCCACGCCGTCTTCGCGGCTCCGGGCGCCGGAGCGGTTCCGGGCGCCGTGGCCGCCGGCCTCGTCGACGGGGCGTTGCTGGTCGCACTGGCCGTGATCGGGGTGGCCGTCGCCGTACGGCCGGGGGCTCCGGCGCGTACGGCCCTCGCGGCCGCGTCGGCGCTCGCGGCGTCCGGCGGCCTGGCCGCGCCCCTCTGGACGCTGCTTCCGGGGGAGTGGCAGGCCGTCTCCCAGGTCGCCGCCGCGCTGGTCGTCGCGGCTGTCGCGCTGTACACGCCGGTCCCGGTGGCCGCCCGGATCCGCGGAGCGGCGGGCGCACCGGATCCGGCGGTCACGCGGATCCACGGCGCGGCGGACGCGCCGGTCCGCGGGGGTGTGCGGATCCGCTCGGCCGCCGCGGTCTCCGCCGGCCTCCTGGCCGGGCTCGTCGCGGTCCCCGCGCTCGCCGCCGGGATCCACGGGCTCTACCACCCGCTCGCCCGGCCATGGACGCCGCCGGTGGAGCACGTCCGGCAGCACCCGTCCCTCGTCGTCCTGGCGGTCCTCACGGTGATCGCCCTGGCGGTGCTCGGCGGCCGGGCCGCGGGGCGCGCCGGGGCGACCTCGGCGGCCTCGGCCGCCGGGCCGGTGGTGCCGGCGGCGCTGGCGGCGTCGGCCGTACTGCCGTACGGGGCGGAGGTGGCGCTGCTGGTCGCGGGCGTCGTCCCCGCGGCGTGGGCGGTCGCGCGCGGCCGTGCCGGCGGGACGGCTTCCACCACCGGAGCGGCCCGTGCCGCAGGGACGGCCGATGCAGCCGGAACGCCCGATGCAGCCGGTGCGGCTGGAACGACCGGTGCCGCCGGCATCGTCGGCGCGGCCGAAGCGGCCGGTGTGGTCGGGGCGTTGTGGGCGGGGTCGATGGCGGTCTCATGGGCGCTCGCGACGAGACCCGCCACGCTGATCGTGCTTCCGGTGCTGGCGGTGATCGGGGCGGCGGTCGCGGCGGGTGGCCGGACGCCGGCCGTACGGGCCGGTGCGGCGGGTGCGGCGGCGCTGCTTCTGGGCGGCGAGGCGCTGGCCGCCGGCCTGGCGGCGGGGTGGCCGCTGCGGTACGCGGCGTTCGGTGTGCTGTCCGTCGCCTGTGCGGCGGCGGTCGTGGCGGGACGTCTGCGGCGGTCGGCGTTCGCGATCGGGGCGGAGGCGGCGGGGTACGTCCTCGTCGCCGCGGGCCTGCTCCTCGCCGTCGCGGGTTCGGTCCCCGGCGTGACCACTGACGCCGGTACCGACGGTTCCGGCGCCGACCTGCCGGTGATGGCGCTGGCCTGCGCGGTCGCCGGCGTGCTGATGGCCGGTACGGCGCTGCGCCCCGACCGGCGTCAGGCCGGGTACGTGGGGACCGGCCTCCTGCTCGCGGCCTCCTGGCTGCGGCTGCTCGCCTGGGACGTGTCGGTGATCGAGGCGTACACGGTCCCGTTCGCGCTGGTGCTGGTGGTCTTCGGCCGGTGGCGGGCGCGCGGGGCGAGGACCTCCTCGTGGAGCGCCTACGGGGCCGGGCTCGCCACCGGCCTGCTGCCCAGCGCGTTCGCGGTGCTCCAGGGCGGGGGCTGGGTCCGGCCGCTGCTGCTCGGTCTGGTCTCGATGGCCGTGCTGCTGGCCGGGGCCCGGTGGCGGCTCCAGGCGCCGGCCCTGCTCGGCGGCCTCACGCTGGCCGTCGTCGTCCTGCACGAGCTGGCCCCGTGGATCGCGCTGGCCGTCGTGGCCGTGCCGCGGTGGGTGCCGATGGCGGCGGGCGGGTTGCTGCTGGTCGCGCTCGGCGCGACCTACGAGGCACGGCTGAGTGACGTGCGCCGCCTGCGGGCGGCCGTCGGCAGGATGCGCTGAGACGCGCTGACGAAGTCGGCCGCGGGCGGCGCGCGGCCTCCGCGGGCGGGGTTCCCGAGTGGTCCGGCGCGGTCCCTGAGGGTGGGATCCTCCGGGCCGTCCCGGCGCGAGGGCTCCGGCGGATGGCTCGGCGTGCGGTCCCCCGGCTTTCACCTGACAGGTGGGCAAAAGGGGACGATCGTCGGAAGGGGCTTCACCGCGGCGGAGTGTTGCCGTTAGCGTGCGGGCATGCGCTTTCTGGAGGCCGGTGCGTCCGGCGGCACCCGCCCGCGCGGGAACGTCGGGGTCGTCGGCGCGGGGATCGTCGGCCTGGCGGTGGCCCGGCAGGTGGCCCTGGCCGGTGACGCCACGGTCACCGTCCTCGACAAGGAGGACCGCGTCGCGGCCCACCAGACCGGGCACAACAGCGGCGTCGTGCACGCGGGGATCTACTACCGGCCCGGCTCGCTCAAGGCGCGGCTGTGCCGCGAGGGCGCGGCCATGCTCAGGGAGTACTGCGCCGAGCACCGCATCCCCTACGACGAGGTCGGCAAGCTCGTCATCGCCTCCACCGCCGCCGAGCGTCCGGGGCTGCGGGACATCGCCGAGCGCGCCCGCGCCAACGGCGTGCCCGGCATCGCCGAACTGGACGCCCTGGCGCTGCGCGAGGTCGAGCCGGACGCCGTCGGGGTGGCCGCCGTGCACTCCCCGCACACCGCGATCGCCGACTTCCCCGCCGTCGCCCGCCGTCTGGCCCGTGACGTCGAGGAGCTGGGCGGCTCGGTGCTCCTGTCGCACCCGGTCCGCGCGCTGCGGCAGACCTCGGGCGGGGTGGACGTGCTGGCCGGTGAGCGGAGGCTCCGCTTCGACCGGCTGATCGTCTGCGCCGGGCTCGGCACCGACGCCGTCGCCCGGATGGCCGGAGCACCCGGCGACGTACGGATCGTCCCCTTCCGCGGGGAGTACTACGCGCTGGCCGGTGTGGCGAAGGACCTGGTCCGAGGGCTGATCTATCCGGTCCCCGACCCCCGCTACCCGTTCCTCGGCGTCCACCTGACCCGCCGGATCGACGGCGAGGTCCTGGTCGGACCCAACGCGGTCATGGCCCTGGCACTGGAGGGCTACTCCTGGCGCGACGTCGATCCGGGCGACCTGCGCCGGATCCTGGCCTGGCGGGGCACCCGGCGGCTGGCCGTACGGCACTGGCGTACCGGGGTGCGGGAGGTGCTGGGCTCGCTGTCCAAGGGGGCCTTCCTGGCCGCCGCCCGCCGCTACGTGCCCGCCATCGGCGCCGGCGACCTCGTCCGGGTCGAGGGCGGCGTCCGGGCACAGGCCGTGGGCAGGGACGGCGCCCTTCTGGACGACTTCTCCGTCGACGTCCACGACCGGGTGGCGCTGGTCAGGAACGCCCCTTCACCTGCGGCGACGTCCAGTCTGGCAATCGCCGGGCATATTGTGGGGCTAATCTCGACGTCGTCCTTTTAACCGCGCTTTCATCTGGGGGAGTGAAGATAACCGCCGTGACCGACTCCCCCGAGGCTCGACTCCTGGTCGTCGAGGACGAGCCCAACATCCTCGAACTGCTGGCCGCGAGCCTGCGGTTCGCCGGGTTCGGCGTGAACACCGCGGGCAACGGGACCGACGCCGTCGCCTCGGCGCAGCGCCACCGCCCGGACCTCATCGTGCTCGACGTGATGCTTCCGGACATGGACGGGTTCGACGTCGTGCGGCGGCTGCGCGGCGGCGGCACCGACACCCCCGTGCTCTTCCTCACCGCGCGTGACGCCGTGGAGGACAAGATCAAGGGGCTGACGCTGGGCGGCGACGACTACGTGACGAAGCCGTTCAGCCTGGAGGAGGTCGTGGCCCGGATCCGGGCCGTGCTCCGCCGTACCGGGTCCGGAGACGTGCTCGCCCGGCCGCCCCGGCTGACCTTCGCCGACATCGAGCTCGACGAGGAGAGCCACGAGGTGTGGCGCGACGGCAGGGCGGTGGCGTTGTCGCCGACGGAGTTCAAGCTCCTGCGCTACTTCATGGCCAACGCCGGGCGGGTGCTGTCGAAGGCGCAGATCCTCGACCACGTGTGGGACTACGACTTCCGGGGCGACGTCGGGATCGTCGAGTCCTACGTCTCCGTGCTCCGCCGCAAGATCGACAACATCGATCCCCGGCTGATCCACACCCTGCGCGGCGTCGGTTACGTGCTGCGCCTCCCGCCTGGCGCATGACCGGCCAGGGCGTGCCATCGCGGGCCGGGGCCCTCAGGGGCGCCCCGCGGGTCGTGATCTTCAAGGGCACCCCGCTGCGGGTGAGGCTGATCGTGATCATCCTGGTCCTGCTGGTCATCGCGCTCACCCTCATCGGGATCGGCAGCGTCTCGATCATGCACGGCTACCTGATCGACCGGGTGGACAGCCAGATCGCCCTGACCACCGAGACCGCCCTGCGTCGCGTGCAGCGGGGCAACACGCTGCTGGCCGGCAAGCCGCTCTCGGCCGACACCAGGGTGGAGATCCGCGACCGGAACGGCGCGGTCCTCCTGCCGTTCACCGGCTCGGAGGTGGAGGACAAACCCGGCCCCCACGTGCCGGTGTGGCACCGGCCGGGGTCGTTCACCAGCGGGGAGTGGCGGGTCAGGCAGACCCCCCTGCCGGACGGCGGGAGCCTGGTCGTGGCCGTGGACATGTCCGAGGTCCGCCAGATCGTCGGCCAGCTCGCGCTGGTGGAGGTGCTGGGCGGCGGCGGGCTGATGCTGGTGCTCGCCGGGGCGGGCGTGATGGTCATCCGGCGGAGCCTGCGCCCGCTGGAGGAGATCGAGGCCACCGCCCAGGCCATCGCCGCCGGAGACCTGAGCCGCCGCGTCGCCGACGCCGACCCCCGTACCGAGGTCGGGCGTCTCGGCCAGTCGCTGAACGGCATGCTCACCCAGATCGAGACCGCCTTCCGGGCCAGGTCGGAGTCGGAGGCCGCGGCCCGCAGCTCCGAGGAGCGCATGCGCCGGTTCGTCGCGGACGCCTCGCACGAGCTGCGCACCCCGCTGACCTCGATCCGGGGGTTCGCCGAGTTCTACCGGCAGGCCCCGGACGTCGACGTCGCGCCGCTGATGCGCCGGATGGAGTCCGAGGCGGTCCGGATGGGCCTGCTCGTGGACGACCTGCTGATGCTCGCCCGGATGGACCAGCAGCGCCCGATGGCGACGCGACCGGTGGACCTGCTCGCCATCGCGGCCGACGCCGTCCACGACGCCCGGATCCTGGCCCCCAGCCGCTCCGTCACGCTCACCGTGGACGGCGCCGCGCTCATCGTCTCGGGCGACGAGGTACGGCTCCGCCAGGTCGTGGGCAACCTGATGACGAACGCGCTCACCCACACGCCCGACGGCACCCCGATCGAGGTGAGGCTGCGCGCCGATGACGGCGCGGCCGTCGTCGAGGTGGCCGACAAGGGGCCGGGGCTCAACGCCGAGCAGCGCGAACGCGTCTTCGAGCGGTTCTACCGCGTCGACTCGGCCCGCGGCCGCCGCACGCCCGAGGGCGGCGGCAGCGGGCTGGGCCTGGCGATCGTGGCCGCAATGGTCGAGGCCCACGGCGGCCGGGTCGCGGTGGAGTCCGCTCCGGACGAGGGGGCGACCTTCCGGGTCGTCCTCCCGCTCGCCGCCGAGACCGACTGACCCGTCCCGAAGCCAGGAAATCGCGTGGTCCGCGTGGTTCACGTCGGGAGTTCCACGACCCGGGTCACGGAATCGGCCTCCCGAGGCGGGCCGTGCGGTCGAGGGCCCGGCCGGACCCCGCGACCGCACGGGCTCACATCCCCTCGGGCCAGCCGCTGTCGGGGAAACCGCCGGTGGCCGTGCCGCCGGGGAGCACCACCCGGTCGTTCTCCGCCAGGCCCGAGACGATCTCGACGTACCGGTCGCCGCGGACCCCGGTCTCGACGACGCGCTCGACGCCGCCCTGGACGGTGACCACCGAGACGCCGCCCGGCCGGGACCGTACGGCCTGGGCCGGGAGGTAGAGCGTCCGCTCGGCCTCGGCGACCGTCACCCGGACGGTGGCGGTCTGGCCGACCAGGAGCCCGGCCGGGGGCTCGTCGAACGCCACCGTGACCCCGTACCGCACGAGCTGCCCGCCGACGGTGGCCGTGGGGTCGATGCGGGTCACCGTGCCGGTGTGCTCCTCGCCCTCCCGGGTGGCGAGGGCGACCCTGGCCCGCTGCCCGAGCTTCAGCCGGCCGATGTCGGACTCGGTGAACAGCGCCTCCACCTGGAGCTCGTCGAGGTCGCCGAGGGTGACGAACGCATCGGCGTCCGATTCGTCGCCGACGGAGCCGGCCACGGCCAGGACGGTCCCGTCCGCGGGGGCGACGATCCGCACGCCGTCCAGCTCCTCGCGGGCCGAGGTGAGGCCGGCCTCCGCCCGCTTCACCTCGGCCTGGGCCTGCTCCACGCTGAGCGCCTGCCGTCCGCCGCCGTCCTCGGTCGTTGCGCCGGTGCGGGTGGTGGTGCCCGTCCGGGTGGCCCCGGTGTCGCTTCCGGTGCCGTTCCGGGCTCCGGTACGGGTCGCGGTGTCGTTGCGGGTCCCGGTTTCGGCTCCGGTCCGGGTCTCGGTGCCGGTGCCGGTGCCGTCTCCGGTGCCGGTGGCCGTCCGGTCGTGGCCGGAGCCCTGATCCCGGCAGGCCGGGGCGGTGCGCGCCCCGGGGGTGCGGTCGACGGTCGGGGTGGGGCTCGCCCCGCGGCGCGCGGTCGAGGTGGGGGCGGCGCTGGGATGCCTGCTCGGTCCGGCGGTCGGGTGCCCGCCCGGCCCGGCGGTGGGCTCCGTCCCGGGACGCGTGGGTCCGGTGGTGACCGGCGGGTGGTCCCCGCCCGGCGCGGCGGTGACCGTGGCCGTGGCGGTCACCGTGGCGGTCACGGTGACCGTCGGGGCCGCCGTCACCGTGACCGTCACCGTCGGCGCGGGCTCCGGGCCGATGGCGCCGCCGGTGGGCGACGGGGTCGGGGCGGCCGTCGGGGTGACCGTAGGCGTGGGTGTGGGGGCGGGCGTCCGCTCCGGGCCCCGGGCGGACGAGGGGACTCGCGCGGGCGCGAGGAGGTACGCGGCCGGCGCGATTCCACCGGCCGGAGAGGTGGGGGTGCAGGTGGGGCCGGAGGTCGCGGGGACCTGTTCCCGGCCCCGCTGCCGCGGTTGCTGCGGCTGCGCGGCCTGCCGGGTGGCCCTCGGCGAAGCGGTCAGGGCGGTCGGGGAGGTCGGGGCTGCCGACGCGGTCTCGGCGTCGTCCAGCGTCTCCTGGGCCGCCGCGAGCTGCGCCTTCGCCGCGTCGTAGTGCTCGCGGGCGGCCGCCGAGTCGATCCGGGCGAGGACGTCGCCCCTGTCCACCCTGTCGCCGGCCTTGACGTAGACCTTCGTGACCCTGCCGGACGCGCCGAAGGCCAGTTCGCGGGTGTGGCCGTCCGTCGTCCGGCCCGCCGCGGACACCTCGGCCGTCACCGTCCCCCGCCGGGCGGCGGCGAGTTCCACCCGGGGAGCCGGGGCGGAGCCGTCGTCGAGCGCGTAGAGCACGCCCGCGCCCGCCAGGACGAGGGCGGCCAGGGCGAGTCCCCCCGTCCGTACCGGTTTCGGGAGATCAGTCGGTCTCATGGCGGACCATTGTGGCGTGCCCGATCCGCTCTCTCCTCAGGAACACCTGAGGGTTTCCTGCGTATCTCCGCCGGAATCCCGCGGGTCCCCAGGAAACCTTCAGCGATCTTGGGGGCTACGCCTCAGGAAGGTACGTCAGGGTACCGCCCTGTGAAGCTGTCGACCAAGCGCCGAGCGCTGATCGTCAACGGGACGCTCGCCGTCCTGTTGCTGGGCGGCGCGGGGATCGCCTACTCCTCCCTGAGCGGGGAGCCCTCCTCCGCGGAGACCGCCGGGGCCGACGGGTCCGCCGGGGCCGACGGGTCCGCCGGGGCCGACGGGGCCGCGGTGCGGACCGTGGCGGTGACGCGGGCCACGGTCGTCGCCTCCGTGACGGCCTCGGGAACGGTGACGAGTGCCCGGTCGCGCTCCCTGGGGTTCGGCACGGGCGGCACGGTGGAGAAGATCTACGTCGCCCCCGGCGACAAGGTGCGTGCGGGGCGGATCCTCGCCCGCCTGGACGACACCGCCGCCCGGGAGAGCCTTGACGCGGCGGCCGCCGCGCTCGACTCCGCCGACGACGACACCTCCACCGCCGCCTCCTACGCCCGGTACGTCACCGCGAGGAACGCCTACCGGGAAGCGCAGCGGACCGTGGCGGGCACGGTCATCAAGGCCCCGTTCGCGGGCACGGTCACCGCGGTCAACGGCACCGTCGGCGGCTCGGCCTCCGGCTCTGGATCAGCCTCGGCCTCGGCCTCCGGGTCGGGTTCGGGGTCCGGCTCGGGCGCGTCGGGGAACGGCGCGTCGGGGAACGGCGCGTCGAACGGCTCCGCCGCCAGGTCGGGCGGGTTCATCGAGCTCGCCGACACCGGGAGACTCCAGCTCGTCGGGAACTTCACCGAGTCCGACGTCACCAGGCTCAAGGTCGGGCAGCAGGCCGCGATCCGGTTCGACGCGCTGCCCGGCGTCACCGCGAGCGGCGAGGTCACCCAGATCCAGCCGACCGCCACGACCAGCGACAACGTGGTGCAGTACCCGGTGACGATCTCCTTCTCCAAGGCGCCGGAAGAGGTACGGCTCGGCCAGACGGCGACCGTCGAGGTGACCGTCGGCCGGGCCGAGGACGTCCTCGCGGTCCCCTCCTCGGTCGTCTCCACGGCCGGCGGCCGCAGCACGGTGACGGTCCTGCGGGACGGCCGGCGGGTGACGACCCCGGTCGAGGTCGGTGTCAAGGGCCTCACGCTCACCGAGATCACCTCCGGTCTCGCCGCGGGCGACCAGGTCGTCCGCCCGGCCGCCACCGGCACCTCCCAGCAGGGCGGCTTCCCCGGCCTCGGCGGCGGAGGCGGAGGCGGCAACGGCCGCCTGGGCCGGATCGGCGGCGGGGGCGGTGGCCGGTGAGCGTCCCCGTCCTGGCGGTCCGCGACCTGTCGAAGGTGTACGGCGAGGGCGACGCCCGGGTCCACGCCCTGCGCGGGGTGTCCCTCACCGTCGAACGCGGCGACTACGTGGCCATCATGGGCGCGTCCGGTTCCGGCAAGTCCACGCTGATGAACATCCTGGGCTGTCTGGACGTGCCGTCCTCGGGCCGTTACCTCATCGAGGGCACCGACGTCGGATCGCTGGACGAGCGTCGCCTCGCCGTGCTGCGCAACCGGAGGATCGGCTTCGTCTTCCAGTCGTTCAACCTGATCCCCCGGATGAGCGCGCTCGCCAACGTCGAGCTGCCCATGGCGTACGGCGGGGTCGGCGCGGCCGAGCGGCGGGCCCGCGCCCTGGCGGCCCTGGAGCGGGTCGGCCTGGCCGACCGCGTCCGGCACGAGCCGAACGAGCTGTCCGGTGGCCAGCAGCAGCGCGTCGCCGTCGCGCGGGCGCTGGTCACCGCGCCGTCCCTGCTGCTCGCCGACGAGCCGACGGGCAACCTCGACACCGCCTCCACCCGTGACGTCCTGGAGATCTTCGACGAGCTGAACGCCTCCGGCCGGACGATCGTGATCATCACCCACGAGGACGACGTGGCCGGGCACGCCAAACGGGTGGTCCGCCTGGTGGACGGCCGGATCGTCGACGACCGCCGGCAGGCGCCCGTCGAGGGCGCCCCGCCCCGGGCCCGTACGCCGGAGGTGCCCGCGTGAGCCGGTTCGAGATCCTCCGGTTCGCGCTGCGCGGGCTGGCGGCCAACAAGCTGCGCAGCTTCCTGACCACACTCGGCATCCTCATCGGGGTCGCCGCGGTGATCCTGCTGGTCGCCTTCGGCGAGGGCGCCTCGAGGTCCGTCCAGCAGAACATTCAGCGGCTGGGGTCGAACACGCTCACCGTCTCCGCGTCCTTCGCGGGCGGCGGGCCCGGCGGGTTCGCCGGCGGGCGCGGGGGCGGGGGCGGCGGGCCGCGCACCCAGGCCAGGCAGCTCACGCTGGACGACGCGCGGGCGCTGACCGACCGCGCGCAGGCCCCGTCGGTCCGGAGTGTGTCGCCTGTGGTGACCGCGAACGGGACCGCCGCGGTGTACGGGGGGACGAGCCACACGATCTCCCAGCTCGTGGGCACCTACCCCAGCTACTTCGAGGCGACCGACAAGGTGGTCGAGAAGGGGTCGTACTTCGTCAACGACGACGTGCTGGCCGCCCGGAAGGTCATGGTGGTCGGGCGGACCGTGGCCGGCGAGCTGTTCGGCGACGCCGACCCGGTCGGGCGGCAGGTCACCGTCTCCGGGGTGCCGTTCACGGTGGTCGGGGTGCTCAGGGAGCTGGGCTCGTCGGGGATGCAGGACGCCGACGACGTCGCGATCGTGCCGCTGCCGGCCGTACAGCAGAGCCTGACCGGGTTCGGCCCGCTCGGGTCGATCATCGTGCAGGCCACCGGCGCCGAGACGACGGACGCGGCCCAGGACGAGGTGACGGCCGTCCTCGACCAGCGGCACGGCATCGCCCCCGGCGGCGTCGCCGACTACCGCATCCTGAACCAGGCCACCTTGCAGGAGACGGTCAGCTCGACCATCGGCGTCTTCACCGCGCTGCTCGGCGCGGTCGCCGCGATCTCCCTGCTGGTCGGCGGCATCGGCATCACCAACATCATGCTGGTCACCGTGACCGAGCGGACGAGGGAGATCGGCATCAGGAAGGCCATCGGGGCGCCCAGGAGCGCGATCCTCGGCCAGTTCCTGATGGAGGCGACGGTGCTGAGCCTGGCGGGCGGCCTGGCGGGCGTGCTGGTCGCGCTGGCCGGCAGCCGATTCGCGGTCGCGGGCATCCAGCCCGTGGTCGTGCCGTCCTCGATCGCGCTGGCCCTCGGCGTCTCGGTGGGCATCGGGCTGTTCTTCGGCGGCTACCCGGCCAACCGGGCGGCCAAGCTCCGCCCCATCCAGGCCCTGCGCCACGAGTGACCCGGTACGGCGCCACCGCGCGCATCGAAGGCCGAGGAGAGCACGAGCGACCCGGTACGGCGCGCGCCGCGCGCACTGAAGGCTGAGGAGAGACAGATGGGGCCCAGGGGAAGACACGAGGGCGCGGGACCGGACGACGCGCCGGACGGCGCCGCCCACGCGGGGGAGGTGCTCGACACCTCTCCCTTCGGGGACGACCCGGAGACGGAGCCGGCGGGTCCGCCGCGGCACGGCCCGTCCAGGCTCACGCTCGTGCTGGGCGCGGGGGTGGTGCTCGTCGCCGGGGTCATCCTGGGCATCCAGGCGCACAAGGCGTTCGGCGGTCCCGCCGCGTCGAGCTCCGCGAGCGCCGCCGTACGGCAGGGCCCCGGCGGTTCCGGCGGCGGCTTCGGGAACGGCCAGGGCTTCGGGAACGGCCGGGGCGGCCAGGAGGGCCAGGGCACTCAGGGCGGTCAGGGCGACCAGAACGGGCAGGGCGCGCGGAACGGCCGGAGCGGACCGGGCGGCGACTTCGGCGGCCGGGGCGGGTTCGGCGGGGCGGCCGTCGGCACCGTGCAGCGGGTGGAGGGCACGAAGGTCTACGTCCAGACCAGGGACGGCTCCGTCATCACGGTCAACACCGGCGACGACACGACCGTGCGGGTCTCGAAGAAGGGGAAGGTCGCCGACCTGGAACCCGGCGGCACGGTGGTCGTCCAGGGGGAGAAGGCCGGGGACGGCTCGATCACCGCCACCGCGATCAGCGAGGGCGGCGGCCGGGGCTGACGGGCGGCGTCCGTATGCTGAAATCGTTTTCTCAGCAAATGTTCAGCCTGGGCTGAGCTGCGTTCCAGGGCGGTGAGCGAGCCTCGTGACCGTGCTGGACAGAGCCGAGGCCAGATTGCTCGTCGTGGACGACGAGCCGAACATCCGTGAGCTGCTCTCGGCCAGCCTGCGCAGATCCGGGTTCGAGGTGATCACCGCCGCGGACGGGCGGGAGGCGGTGCACTTCGCCGAGCGGACCCGGCCCGATCTCGTCGTGCTGGACGTGATGCTGCCCGACATGGACGGCTTCTCGGTCGCGGGGCGGCTGCGGGACGTGAGCAGCCAGACGCCGGTGCTCTTCCTGACGGCCCGGGACGCGACCGACGACAAGGTCGCGGGCCTGCGGGTGGCCGACGACTACGTGACGAAGCCGTTCAGCCTGGAGGAGGTCGTGGCGCGGATCCGGGCCGTGCTGCGCCGTACCCGGGGAGACCTCGACATCCCCGCCCGGCTGCGGGTCGGCACGCTGGAGCTGGACGAGGAGGCCCACCAGGTCTGGGTGTCCGGCGATCCCGTACGGCTGTCGCCCACCGAGTTCAAGCTGCTGCACTACTTCATGGTCAACACCGGGCGGGTGCTGTCGAAGGCGCAGATCCTCGACCACGTCTGGAACTACGACTTCGGCGGCGACGCCGGGGTCGTGGAGTCCTACGTCTCCTACCTCCGCCGGAAGGTGGACGTGAACGAGCCCCGGCTCATCCACACCCTGAGGGGCGTCGGCTACGTCCTGCGCGCCCCTCGCGATGATTGAACTTTAAGCGAACACTCAGGTTCGCCTCATCTACCCTTGAGGTTCGGCTGCTCCAATGGTCACCGCGTCACCCCAGATCCCCCCGTGACCACGGCGGATCAGGGCTCGCCTCCAGCTGCGGGGGAGGCGAGGCCGTTCCGGTCCGCCCTCGGGCACCGGGGACCGGGCCCCGTCGCCTACCGGATTCGCCCCCGTGATCCGGTCGGACGGCGGGGCCCTTTTCCATGCGCGGGGTCCGTGCGCGAGATCCCCGCGCGGAACCGATCACATCGGACGTCTAGGCCGTTCCCTTTCGGGAAGGACCGCTCCTATGAACGGGAACGGCGGTCTGCTGGAGGCGCTGCGGGAGCTGCGGGGGCGCCTCGATCCTGACCCGCTCCCTTTGGAGACCGGCGGCGTCGAGGCGGACCGCAGGGCGCTGCGTGAGCTGGCCGGCCAGCTCGACGACTATCTGATCCCGCGCCTGAGCGCGATCGACGCCCCGCTGCTGGCCGTCGTCGGGGGCTCCACCGGGGCGGGCAAGTCGACCCTGGTGAACTCGATCGTCGGCGCCGACGTCACGACGCCCGGGGTCCTGCGCCCCACCACGCTGGCGCCCACCCTGGTCACCAGCCCCGCCGACGAGGCGTGGTTCACCGAGCAGCACGTCCTGCCGGGCCTGCCCCGCGTCACCGGCGGCGGCTCCGGGGAGCCCGGCACGCTGCGGGTGGTCACCGTCGCCGGCCTGCCACCCGGACTGGCCCTGCTCGACGCGCCGGACATCGACTCGGTCGTCGCCGCCAACCGCGAGCTGGCCGCCCAGCTCCTCGCCGCCGCCGACCTGTGGCTGTTCACCACCACGGCCTCCCGCTACGCCGACGAGGTGCCGTGGGGGTTCCTGCGGTCGGCCCGGGAGCGGAGCACGGCCCTGGCCGTCATCCTGTCGCGGGTCCCGTCCGAGGCGATCGGCGTGGTCGAGCGTGACCTCGGGCGGCTGCTGGAGGCCAACGGCCTGGGCGGGACGCGCCTGTTCGAGGTGCCGGAGCTGGTCCTGCCCGAGGACAACGCGCGCCTGCCGCGTCAGGCGGTCCAGCCGATCGCCGACTGGCTGACCGGCATCGCCGCCGACTCCAAGGCCCGCGCGGACGTGGTCCGCCAGACGCTGTCCGGCGCCCTGGACAGCCTCGCCGTACGGGTTCCCGCCCTCGCCGACGCGGTGGACCGCCAGCGCGCCGCGGCCGAGGACCTCCGCTCGATGACGGGCGCCGCCTACGCCGGCGGGCTGGCCGCCTTCGACCAGGGCATGCTGGACGGCTCCCTGCTGCGCGGGGAGGTGCTGGCCCGCTGGCAGGACTTCGTCGGCACCGGCGATCTGATGCGCTCCCTGGAGAGCCGGGTGGGCCGGTTCCGCGACCGCCTGGTGGCGCTGTTCACCGGGCGGCCCGCGACCGACAGCGAGCTGCGCGTCGCCCTGGAGAGCGGGGTGGAGGCGCTGATCAGGGCGGCGGCCGACGACGCCGCCGAACGCGCGCTGGACTCGTGGTCGTCGCACCCGTCGGGGCGCGCCCTGCTGGAGGAGACCGGGGTCGTGGCGGCCGGGCGTCTGGGCCGGGCCTCCGCCGACCTGCCCGCCCGCTCCGAGGCGGCCGTCCGGGGCTGGCAGGAGTACGTCCTCGGCCTGGTCCGCGAGGAGGGCGCCGACCGGCGGACCGCCGCCCGCGTCACCTCCTACGGCCTCAACGGCGCGGGCCTGCTGCTGATGCTCGCGGTGTTCGCCTCCACCGGTGGCCTGACCGGGATCGAGGTCGGCATCGCCGGGGGGACCAGCGTGCTGAGCCAGAAACTGCTGGAGGCGGTCTTCGGTGACCAGGCGGTGCGGACCCTCACCGTCAAGGCCCGGTCCGACCTGCGGGCCCGCGTCGCCTCCCTGCTCGGCGCCGAGGCCACCCGGTTCACCGAGCTCCTCGACGCCGTGCGGCCGCCGGAGGACACCGCCGGCGCGCTGCGGGCCGCGGCGCGGGCCGTACGGGAACACCGGCGTGAGGTCCCGGCGGCCTCCGAGGGCCGGGGCGCGCTGCCGCCCGGCGGAGCCGCCGGAGGGGTGAACGGTCTGGACGGCGTGCCGCGGGGCGACGCGGACGCCGTTCCGAGAGGCGGCACCGAGGGGCGTGAGGCGTGAAGCTGCTGCGACGCAGGACCACGGTCTCCCTGGACGACCGGCTGGACGCGCTGGCCGAGGCAGCCGATCTCGCCGACGGACGGCTGGCCCCCGTCGCGGTCGCCGGGGCCCGCTCGGTGGTCGCCCGCGCCGGGGTACGGCGCAGCCTGTCGGTCGACCACACCGCGGTCGCGCTGGCCGGCGCCACCGGAAGCGGCAAGTCCTCGCTGTTCAACCTGCTGTCCGGCACGACGCTCGCCACGGTCGGGGTCACCCGGCCGACCACCTCGGCCGCGCAGGCGGCCCTGTGGGAGGGGACGGGCGCGGGGCCGCTGCTCGACTGGCTGGAGATCCCCCGCCGCCACGAGGTGGACGCCGGGGCCACCGGCGACGCCGTCACCGGCGGCTGGGCGAGCGGGGAGGTCCCCGGGCTGGTCCTGCTCGACCTGCCCGACCACGACTCGATCGAGGCGGCGCACCGGCTGGAGGTGGACCGGCTGGTCGAGCTGGTCGACCTGCTGGTGTGGGTGCTGGACCCGCAGAAGTACGCCGACGCCGCCGTGCACGACCGCTACCTGCGCCCGCTGTCCCGGCACCGCGACGTCACGGTGGTCGTCCTCAACCAGATCGACCGCCTGTCCCCGGCCGCCGTGGAACGCTGCCTGAAGGACCTGCGGCGGCTCCTCGACGACGACGGCCTGACCGGGGTGCCGCTGGTCGCGGTCTCGGCGCGTACCGGGGAGGGCGTGGACGAGCTGCGTTCCCTGCTCGTCTCGCGCGTCGCGAGCCGGCGCTCGTGGGCCGCCCGCCTGGCCGCCGACGTCGGCACGGCCTCGGACGCGCTCGCTCTGGCCTCCAGTGGCGCCGGTCTCCACGACGGGGAGTCCGTCATGGCCGGCGGGGCTCCCTACGGCGGCTCCGCGCCCGGCCCCGGCGCGGCGGCCCGCGAGGGGAGGTCCGGATCCGGCGCGACGGCTGGGAAGGAGACGTCCGGGCCCGGTTCGGCGGCCCGGGACGGGACGCCCGGCCCCGGCGCGACGAAGCGCCCCGGAGGCGGCGGCGCGGGCCCGGCCTTCGGGGTGGTGCGCGACGCCGGCGCCTCGGCCGTCGGTCAGGTCGAGGTCGTCCCGCCGCCGGAGGTCCCCCTGGACGACCTCGCGGGGCCGCTGACCGGCGCGCTGTCGCAGGCGGCGGGGGTCCCGACGGTGGTCGCCGCGGTGGCCAAGTCCCACCGGCACCGTTCCGTCGCCGCGACCGGCTGGCCGCCGACCCGCTGGATCCGCCGGCTGCGGCCCGACCCGCTGCGCCGCCTCCGCCTCGGCACTCCCGTCCCGTCCTCGACCCGGGAGGCCGGGTCCGCGCCGGGAGAGGGCGGTGGGCCCGTGGGCCGTACGTCCATCCCGGTCACGTCCGCCGTGCAGCGCTCGCGGATGGACACCGCCGTCCGCGAGGCCGCCGGAACCGCCTCGGAGGGACTGCCCGAGCCGTGGGCGGCGGCCGTACGGCAGGCCGCCCGGTCGCGCGCGGACGAACTGGAGGACGGCCTCGACCGCGCCGTGGCGACCACCTCGCTCGGCGCGTCGGGACGGCCCGCGTGGTGGAAGGCGGCGGGGCTGGCGCAGTGGCTGGTGCTGCTGGTGGCGCTCTCCGGGGCGCTCTGGCTGCTCGGCCTGATCGCCCTCGACTATCTCCGGCTTCCCCGGCCCTACATGCCGACCGCCGGGGAGCTGCCCTGGCCCACCGCGCTGCTGCTCGGCGGGGTGCTCCTCGGGCTGGTGACCGCGCTGCTCTGCCGGGTGGCCGCGTGGCTGGGCGGGCGCCGCCGGGCGCGCCGGGCGTCCCGGGCGCTGCGGGCGAGCGTGGGGCGGGTAGCCCGGGAGTTCGTGCTGGACCCGGTGGGGGAGGAGCTGACCCGCTACCGCCGGTTCGCCGAGGTGATCACGGTGGCCAGGGGCACGCCCCGCTGAACCGGCCGGCCGGAGACTCCGGCGCTCGGCGGATCAGAGGGGCGCCTCCCGCCGGGGCACGGGCACGGGACCGGCGGCCGTGCGCGGGTCGGCGTGCGGGGCGCTAGGTTGATGCTGCCTCGCCGAACGGCGCCGCCCGGCATGACGGACGGTGAAGCCGCGGGGCGGAACCCAGGAGGAGGATCGTGAACCGCAAAAGGCTCGATATCGGCGTGCCCCTCGTCTTCGCCGTCGCGATCGTGCTGACCTCGCTCTTCGGCGCGGAGGGGACCACCGTCGGGATGGTGGCGCTGGTGGGCGCCATCGCCATCGGGTTCTACTTCGCCGCGCTGCGCAAGAACATCGAGCCCTAGCCGGCGTCGGCGGGTGGCTTCGGGGTGAGCGCCTCCCGGTCGGAGGGGGACGGATCAGCGGAAGAGACCGGGGTCCGGGCGGACCTCGGAGCCGTCTCCCAGGAGGCGCTCAAGGGGGCTTCCTCACCGCGATGCCGACCGGTGGTGCCGGGGCGGCGCCCGGTGAGGGGCCTCGTCAGGCGACGAGGTTCACGTAGTAGCGGGAGTAACCGTTCATGTCGACCAGGCGGGTGCCGACGAGCCTGGCGGCGGTGCTGCCGATGTTGAGGCAGGAGTCGAAGGCGGTCTGGTAGACGTACATCGGGCCGTAGGGGCCGGTCCAGACGGCTCCGTTGGCGGCTTCGGCGTAGAAGGCGGCGTAGCGGTTGTCGGTGTTGAGGACGAACGCCTCGCCGCCCGGGTCGATGGCCCACCAGCCGCGGGTGCCCCACTGGCCGTAGTCACGGCAGGTGACGGGGCTGTAGAACATGATCGAGACCCACACCCTGGACACGTAGCGGTTGCGGAAGTGCAGCTCCACGGCCTACTCCTCCGGTTCCGTGAATCGCAGGGTCAGCGGCCGGTCGTCCAGCGCCTGCTCGGCCAGGGGCGGGAGGTGCTCGTCGGCGGCCGCTGTGATGACGGCGCGGTCGGCCGTCCCGGGACGCTCGTTGCGCTCCCCGGCGTTGGCCTCCGCCGCGCTCGCGAACGCCACCCGTGGGTCGGGAGGGCGTTCGCTGCCGTTTTCGGGCATGGTCTCACCTACATTCCTTGAATGCACAGGGTGATTTGATGAAAACGTACAGTCATGTCAAAGGGCTGTAAAGACACTTCTTCCCCTGGTCGAGGCGTGAATGATCGAAAGAGTGCGTCGGGGGTGAAAAAACCCGGAAAAGGGAGGAAATGTCGAACGGCCGGGCGTCCCGGCCGTTCGACACCGTCGTCGCCGGAAGGCGGCGGTCACCCCGCGGCGACGACGCGGGCGCTCTCTCGTCGAAGGCCGCGGCGAACGCCTCGACCGACGGTGGGTGGGCCAGGTGCAGGTCCGGGTCGAAGTTCGGGTCCACCCAGACCGGCCGGACACCGGACAGGATCAGCCCGGCCACCATGGCCTTGTGGGCGTCCCTGCCGAGCACCGGCTTCTCGTGCGGGCCGGCCGCCGCCATCAAGGAGGGCCTGGGCCTGTCCTTGATGGCGGCATCCCGACCCGACAACTCCTATCGTCTGCTGCCGGCCCGACGGGCTGGCCTCACTTCAGGTGCCGGGTGAGGAATCGGCCCGCTTCGTCACCCGCGGCCTGCGGGACGCCGGTGTGCCCGCCCATATTGGCGTGCAGCGTCTTCTCCTTGGAGCCGAAGGCGTCGAACAGGTCCAGGGCCGCCTGCCGGTCGTTCCCTTCGTCGTCCCACTGCAGCAGGACGTGCAGAGGAATGGTGACCTTGCGGGCCTCCTCGAACATGGCGCGAGGGATGAAACTCCCGGCGAACAGAACAGCAGCCGAGATACGCGGCTCAACCACCGCCAGCCGGGTCCCGATGGAGATCACTCCCCCCGAGTATCCGACCGGGCCGCCGATCTCGGGCAGCGACAGGAGGGTGTCCAGGGCGGCCTGCCATTCCGGGACCGCCTTGTCGACCAGGGGGAGGATGAGGGCGTCGATGATCTCGTCGCTGACCGGCTCGCCGGCCTCCATAGCCCGGTGCAGGTCGGCGAGGGCCTGCTCGCCGCCGGGCAGGCGGGGCCGGTCGCCGGCTCCGGGGAGTTCAATGGTGGCCGTGGCGAAGCCGTCCGCCGCGGAGTGCCGGGCTCGGGCCACCAGTCGGGGGTACGTCTTGCGCAGCCCGAGAGGAGGGGGACTGAGCAGGATCAGCGGCACCGGTGCGGATGCGGATGCGGATCCGGGCGTCCACAGGATGCCGGGAGTCTCGCCGAGGGTGAATTCGCGCTCGAGGACACCATCGTCGAGCCGCTGTTCGGAAGTGAAGTGCATGGTCGTACCTTTCGGGAGTGCCATTGAACGGCGCTCCCGGACGACCTATCGCCCGACCGTGACCCCGCGGGGGAGCACCCATGTCGATACTGTGTTCACGGGTACCACCTCCTCGCTCTCTTGCACGGTCTCCGGAAAGATAGCAGTGGCCGCTGTGGTCCGCCAACGGGTTTTTGCGGGCCTGTCCGGTCACGTGTCGGCCGGTCTCGACGGCATCAAGCAGCCGCCGAGTTTCTTCCTGGTCAGCCATGGGTCGGTCACGTCGTCATCTGTGTAGCGTCACGACGGCCAGTATCCGAGCGGATGCACATCACCCGTCGAGCGACGGTTGTCAGAAACCTCCGAGAACGACTGGTTCCCAGAAGTAGAGTCCCGGTGTGACTTCCGAGAATCCGGCTCCGGCCGGGTCCTTCGTCACCCAGCTGCATCCGCGGACCCGACGCCGCCGGCCGCATCGACCAACTCCGCCACGCCCTCGCCGAACTCATCACCAAAGACGGCTGGACCACCCGAGGCGAACCCCCCTGACCTGCGGCTCAACGCTTATCGAGAAGTCTCGTCGGAATATGACCACGACCTCGTTCTACTGGTTGAGGCCCCCATGACCTGTTCGAACCGGGCCCGGGCCTGTACGGGGTCGAAGCCGTCCAGCCCTTCACGCATCAGCTCGTGGATCCGCCGTTCGGCGTCGCTCTGCGCCGCGCCGACGGCGGCCAGCACCTCCTCGGCCAGTGTCCGGCTGTCCAGCCGCAGGGCGCGGGGGTCGAACCCGACCTCCAGCACCGTCCCGTCCGGTCCGGCCGACGCCCTGACGTGGCCGGACGGGCCTTCGCCCGTTCCCACGACCTCGTCGAGCTCGTTCTGTGCCTCTTCGATCCACGCCATCATCCGCTGTGAGCGTCTCAACTCCTCATTGAGATCCTCGTCGCGGATGTTGCCCGGATCCATGCGAAAGTCGTCCAACCTTCCACCCCCAGGGAAAAGAATCCACGTCGGCCGTCGGCTGCTCAGAACAACTCGCGAGCCACCTGCTCGACCCGGTCGCGGATGAAGGTCTCGTCCAGCGGTTCCGGCATGGACGCGGCGAGGGCCCGCACCTCACCCAGGATCTCTTGCGAACGCCGCCCCGCCGCCTGCTGGGCCTGCCGGAGCGCCGCCGCCACCTCCCGGCCGAGAGCGGCGTGACCGAGCCGCAGCGCGCGTGGGTCGAGGTGGAGCGTCAGGATGCCGCCCTGCCCGTCGGAGGTGGCCCGCACCAGTCCGTCGGCGGCCTCGCCCTCCTCGACGAGGCCGCGGATCCTCTCCTCGCTCTCCTCCAACGTCCTCATCGCCTGGAGGGCGTGGTGCAGCGTCTCGTCCAGGTAGCGAAGCTCGTCTCCCGGTTCGGGCATCGGCGGCATGTCGTACTCCCGGAAGTGACCAGAGGGCGGGCGACGGCCAGTCTAGACGGAACTCAGAAGCCGTTAGGTAGCCATATGTAGGTATGAAGGCAGCGCTAAGTAGCTATAGATAACTTTTCGGGAATTCCTGGTGATTTACGTTAAGGTCACCGCCATGACTTTCGGGTTTGAGATCGCTCCTGATGCCACAGGGCAGGACGCCTCCCGGATACGAACTCACGGGGAAGAGTACGACGCCGCGGTGCAGCGGCTGCGGGACCGCGGCGTGGGCGGCGGGTCCTGGGGTGACGACGGTCTGCTCGGGCCGCTCACCGCCGTGTACGCCGACTGCTCCGCGGCGGCGGTCGAAGCCTTGACCGGTCTTTCCAGCGTGATCACCGGGGTCGGCGACGGACTGCGGGCCGTGGCGGCCAACAGCGCGACGACGGAGACCGACCGGACGAGGGAGATCGGCGAGTTGGGTGGCGCGTCATGGGGGTGACGCTCCCGCCCGAGGTCGCGGGAATCGTGTCGATCTTCGCACCGTGGCCGAACGTCGACGAGGACGAGATCAGGAAGGACGCGGACGCCTGGCGCACCGTGCTCGCGGGCGCCCAGCCGGCGGGCGAGGCGGCCGACGGGCAGGTACGGCGGACACAGGACCACTACCGGGGAGACTCGGCGACCGAACTGGCGGGCCTCTGGCAGGAGAGCGGCGGCGACGGAGGGCATCTGAGCACCGCCGTCGGCGCCGCCCGGTCCGCTCCGGCGGTGCTCGACGGCACCGCGATGGTGGTGACGGCCACGAAGGTGGCGGTGGCCACGCAGGCCGTGAGAGCCATCGTCATGATGCGGGCCCAGATGCTGACGGGTGGAGCGTTCGGCGTCGGCGCGGCGGCCGCGACGATGTACGCCACCCGTCACGCGACGGGCCGGATCCTGCGCGAGACCACCGAGGGCGCCGGCCGGGTGCTGGCCCCGGCGGTCAGCCGCCGGGTCACCCAGCCGCTCCGGCAGATCATCGAGAAGATGCGTGGTCCCGGGGGCGGTGGCGGGCCGATGCTGGCCGGGGCCGGCGGCCCCCGGGTGCCGATGGGACGGTCCCCCTTCCCGCGGGCCGCCGGCCGGGCCGACGAGCCGCCGGGCATGATGCTCTTCGGGAGGAAGAGCGGCGGAGGCGGTTCCTCCGGCGGCCAGGGTGGCAAGAAGCCGCTCAACCAGGCGAACAGGAAGCCCCACGAGTCGGGGGGCAGCGCTTCCACGAAGGACAAGCACGAGAAAGCCGCGGGCCACGGGGGCCGCCGGAACATCCCGGAGAACCCCAACAAGCGCAAGAAGGGTTGACGGCGCCGTCGTCGACGGTTGACGTACCCGGGGAGGAAGTGCCTGATGAGTGCCGACGAGAGGCTCGACCGGGCCAACCGGCTGGCCGCGCTCGGCCTGCACGAGGAGGCGGCGGAACTGTACGAGCAGGCCGTCCGGGAGCGCGTGCCCGGAGCGGCGGTGCGATACGGGCGGATGCTGTTCCTCGAGGACGACCACCCGGCGGCGGAACGGGTGCTGCGGGCGGCCCTGGCTGACGGGGACACCGACGCGTATGACTGGCTCTCCGACACTCTGGTCGCCACCGGACGTCCCGAGGAGGCGGCCCGTCTCATGGAGACGGCCGCCGGCCAGGGGATTCCGGGGAGCGCGCTGCGGGCGGCGACCATCTGGGCCGACGCCGTGGGAGACCGTCCCAGGGCGGAGGAGTGGTATCGGAAGGCGGTCGAGCGGGACGAGCCCGGCGCGGTCAACGACTACGGGGTCTTCCTCTCGGAGGACGATGACCGCCAGGAGGAGGCGGAGCGGCTGTTCCGGAGGGCGGCCGAAGAGGGGGACACCCTGGCGTTCGGCAACCTCGGGGGGATGGAGCTGGACCGGGGGGACCCGGAGGCGGCGATCGACTGGCTGCGGCAGGGGCTGGCCGCCGGGAGCGAGCCCGGATCGTCGGCGATGCTGCACCTCGCCGTCGCCGAGGAACAGCTGGGACGCTTCGACGACGCGCGTGCCCATTTCGACCGCGCCGTCAAGGCGGGTGTCCCTGACGCCCTCGTCAAGAGAGCCCAGTTCCTGGCCGACCACGGCGCTGCCGAGGAGCGGGCCGCCGCCGAGGCCGACTTCCGGGCCGCCATCGACAACGACGAGGAGGGCGCCCTGTACTACTACGCGGTGTTCCTCGACCGGGCGGGCCGTACCGAGGAGGCGGCCGACCACTACCTGCGGGCGATCGAGGCCGGGTCCGACGGCGCGTACGAGGACCTCGCCCTCATCGAGCGGGAACGGGGGAACACCGGCCTCGCGGAGGAGTACCTCAAGGAGAGCATCGCCGCCGGCTGGCTGAGCGCCGTGTTCTCCTACGCGGAGCTTCTCGGGGAGCTGGGCCGGGACTCCGAGATCGCGGCGCTGGTCCCGCAGGCCGAGTCGCTGGGCGCCACCGCCGAACAGTTGCGGTCCCTGACGGGCGGTCCGGAGCAGGACCGGGGGGAGCGAAGCGCGGAAGACCATGGCCAGGCGGTGCAGGACCGATCGGAGCAGGGCCACGTGCGGCAGGACCCGACGAGCCGGGACCAGGAGGGTGGGCCGGCCGGGCAGGGCCGGGCGGAGCGGGAAGATTCACGGTGAACCGGATCCGGGCGGACCCCCGCCGGCTCGGCACATGACCTGCGGCCCCGCCCGCCCCGTCCCCGTCCCCGGACCGGCTCAGGCGAGCCGCGGCTCCAGGCGCCCCCACTTCCGGACCGGCTCAGGCCGCCAGGCCCTCCCCGAGCGAGGCGATGATCTGCGGCCCGTAGCCGCTCGCGGCCAGCGGGGCGCGGATGTCGCGCTCCAGGTTCGGCAGGTAGCCGACCAGCAGGTCGGCCGGCCCGGTGACCCGTACCAGGCCGAGGGCGGCGGGCAGCAGCAGCGTCCGCGCCGGCTCCAGGGTCTCGCACCACCCGCCGGCCTCGACCGCCACCGGGGCGCCGACGTTGCTCACCACGAGCGCGGTGTCGAACCGGCCCGCCGGTGACACGCCGGCCGCCACCCGCCAGCGCTCCAGGGCGAAGTACGGTCCGGCGCAGCAGATCACCCGCTCGACGTCCTCGCCCGCGGGGACGCGCAGGCCCGGCTGGAAGTCGGGCCGCGACTCCGGCCGCCACTCCTCCAGCAGCCGTTCGACGCCGGCGTGCCACTCGCGGGTCCCCAGGGCGGAGCCGTCCTCCATGCGCCAGGGCATGGCGTGCTGCTGGATGTCGGAGGTCTGCTCGATCTCGTAGACGAGGGTGCCGGGACCGAAGCCGTGCAGCGTCCCGCCGGGCACGTACACCGTCTCGCCCGGCCGCACCGGGAGCCGCCGCATCACCGCGTCGAAATCCTGCTCCAGGAGGGCCGCGCGCAGCTCGTCCCGGCCCACGCCCTCCTTGACGCCGACCAGGGCGGTGGCGCCGGGAACGGCGTCCAGGACGTGCCACGCCTCGGTCTTGCCGTTCGGCTGGGCCTGCAGCCGCCGCGCGGTCGCGTCGTCGGCGTGCAGGTGCACCGGCAGCATGCCGGTGGCGTCGACGAACTTCGTGAGCACCGGGAAGTGCGGCCCGCTCCAGCCGTGGCACACCAGCTCGCCCGGCCGGTCCTCGACGAGCTCCCGCAGCGTGCAGCCGGCCAGGGGGCCGTTGCTCACCACCGCGCTGTCACCCTCCAGGTCGCTCACCTCCCACGTCTCGGCGACGGGCCCGTCGGGAAGGCCGGTACGGCCCAGCCGCTCGGCGATGGCCCGGCCGCCGAAGACGTGGTCGCGGATCGGGCTGCTGAGACGCAGTGGATACCAGTTCATCGGAAACCTCCGGGGAGCCCCCGCCTCCGGGCGGGGGCCGGAGTCGTCAGGTGGCCTT
The DNA here is from genome assembly GCF_040653115.1 of Streptosporangium sp. NPDC048047. NCBI lineage: Bacteria > Bacillati > Actinomycetota > Actinomycetes > Streptosporangiales > Streptosporangiaceae > Streptosporangium > Streptosporangium sp. NPDC048047. The sequence continues at coordinate 90,319 of NZ_JBEZNH010000007.1, forward strand.
CCGGAACGGCGTCCGGTCGAGCCCCTCGATCAGGTCGGGGATCGACTCGAAGACGTGGGCGGCGCCGGCCTCGCGCAGCTCCTCGGGTGAGAACCCGCCGGTGCGGACCGCGACGCCGGGCAGGTCCAGCTTGCCCGCGGCGAGGAAGTCCCAGGTGGAGTCGCCGACCGCCACACCGGACGCGCCCTCGGCCTTGGCGAGCGCCACCTTCATCAGGTCGGGCGCGGGCTTGGTCTTCTCGACGTCCTCGGAGGTGGTCCACGCCTTGCAGTGCTCGCGGCCGTCGATGAGGTCGAGGAAGCGCTCCACGTGCTGCGGCTTGCCGGAGGAGGCCAGGACAACGGCGAACCCGCGCCGGCCCAGCTCGGCCAGCAGCTCGGTCGCGCCCTCGAAGGGCCGCACCTCGTCGATCATCTTGTCGAACTCCTCGGTCCACGCCTCCCGCAGCGCGTCGCCGTGCTCCCGCTCGACCTCGTCCCCGGCGAGGGCGGCCACGATCTGGTCGCCTCCCATGCCGATGTGCCGGTGGATGCGCCACAGCGGCAGCACCACGTCGTAGCGGGCGAAGGCCCGGTACCACGCGAGCGCGTGCTGGTAGTTGGTGTCGACCAGGGTGCCGTCGACGTCGATGATGGCGGTGTCGGCCATGCGGTCCTCCTTCGGCGGTGCGGACGGGCGCCCGTACCCCGGCGGTGCGGGCGGGTGCCCGTACTCCGGTGGTGCGGACCGGCCGTCCGGACCTCGGCGGTGCGGGCGGGCGCCCGGACTTCTGCGGTGCGGGCGGATGCCTGGAAGGACCCTGCCCCCGTGCGCGGCGCTCATCCCCGGCGGAGCCGGTCCGCCCCCTCGCGGGCCCCCACCGGGGACGGACGGCTCCTCCCTCGTTCCTCACCGCCTCCCACCTGCCGAAACCCCTTCCGCCCGCCTGCCGAAACCCTTTCCGCCCGCCGGTGAACCCCTTCCGCGCGGCCCGCGTGCCCCGCGGTACGCCTCGCGGACCGTACGGTGGGACCCGCCCGGCCCCGGACGGCGTCAGCCGACGTCGCGGTGGCGGAAGCCGTAGAGGCCGGCGGCCACGAGTGCGGCGGCGATCGCGGTCAGCGCGAGCAGCGGCGTCGCCGTCACCTCCCCGCCGGGGAGCTTGGGCAGGTGGCTGAAGGGCGAGAGGTCCAGTGCCGCGGGCGGCAGGTCCAGCAGCGCGCCGACCTGGCCGAGCAGCAGGAACAGCGCCAGCGCCGCCCACGCGAGCGCGGTCAGCCGCGGCAGCAGGCCGAACAACGCGACCGTCAGCCCGGTCAGCGACCACACGGCGGGGAGCTGGGAGATCGCCGCGCCCGTCACCTCGGGGAGCCGGCCGGCGACGTCGCCGGTGCTCGCGCCGTAGGAGATCCCGACCGCGACCCCCAGGACCAGCATCACCGCGGCCGGGCCGAGCAGCGCGAACACCAGGTGGCCCGCCATCCACCGGGCCCTGTCCACCGGGGCGACCAGGAGCGGCTCGGCGCGCATGAGCGTCTCCTCGCCGCGCATCCGCAGCGCGGCCTGCACGGCGTAGCCGGCGGCCCCCATCCCGAAGATGCTCATCACGCTCGCGACGAAGACGTCGGCCACGTTCGCCGAACCGCCCAGCCGGGCCATCATCTCCATGAGCCGCGCGTTGCCGGCCATCGTGTCGGCGGCGGTCTTCGCCGCGGCGCCGACCACCGCGCCGAACACCGCGAAACCGGCGCTCCAGCCGAGCAGCGGCCCCCGGTGCAGCCGCCAGGCCAGCGCGAGCGGCGAGCCGAAGCGGGGCGCGGCGTCGGCGGGACCCTGCCGGGGCGGCAGTACGCCCGCCGCGAGGTCCCGGCGCCCGGCCAGGGCGTAGGCGGCGAGTGACAGCAGCGCGACCGCCGCGAGCGACAGGGCGAGCGGCCACCAGACCTCACCGGCGAAGGGACGCATCCGCTGGCTCCAGCCGAACGGCGACAGCCACGACAGCCACGGGGAGCCGGTCGAGTCACCGGCCATCCGCACCAGGTAGGCGGCGCCGAGAGCCGACAGGCTGATCGCCCTGGCCCCGCCCGCGCTCTCGGTGAGCTGCGCGGCGACCGCGCCCGCCGCGGCGAACACCGTGCCGGTCGCGGCATAGCCGAGGCCGGTGGCCAGCGCGCCGGCGACCGGGTATCCCAGCCCGGTGAAGGAGGCCGTGACGACCAGCGCCACGGCGAGGTTCGCCAGCGCGGTGACGGCCAGCGCGGCCGACAGCCCCGCGTGGCGGCCCAGGGCGGTGGAGCCGAGCAGTTCGCGGCGGCCGGTCTCCTCCTCCACCCGGGTGTGCCGGACCACGGTGAGCAGGCTCGCCAGGGCCAGCAGCACGGGGGTGAACCCCGCGCGCCACACGCCCATCGCGGCGGCGTTCCAGTGGGTGAACGGCCCGTACAGCGCGACCAGCGCGGGATTGGCGCCGAAGGACGCGGCGAATCCCTGCAGCTCCCGCTCGGTCGGGTACAGATCGGCGATGCCGGCGGTCTGGGTGCTCGGCAGTACGGCGAGCAGCAGCACCCACAACGGCAGGATCAGCCGGTCGCGCCGCAGGATCAACCGGACGAGCGTGCCGGTACCGGTCATCGGTCGTCCCCGTCCACCGTCCGGGCGTCCCGGCTCGCCGTACGGGCCTCCCCGTCCGCGGGGCGGGTGTCTCCGCCGGCCGCACGGGCGGCGTCGCCCGCCGTACCGGCGCCCTCGTCCCGGTAGTGGCGCAGGAACAGCTCCTCCAGGGTCGGCGGCCGGCTGGTGAGCGAGCGCACGCCGACGGCCGACAGCCGCCGGAGCGCGTCGTCCAGCCGGTCGTTGTCGACCTCGAAGGCCACCCGGTCGCCGTCGGCCCGCAGGTCGTGGACGCCGGGCGCGTCGCGCAGCCCGTCGGGCGGGGCGGCCAGCTCGGCGGTGATCGACGTGCGGGTCAGGTGGCGCAGCTCGGTCAGCGTGCCGGTCTCGACGGTGCGGCCGTCGCGGATGATGCTCACCCGGTCGCACAGCTTCTCGACCTCGGCGAGGATGTGGCTGGACAGCAGCACCGTACGGCCCCGCTCCCGCGCCTCGGTGACGCAGTCGGTGAAGACCGCCTCCATCAGCGGGTCGAGCCCGGAGGTCGGCTCGTCCAGCAGCAGCAGCTCCGCGTCGGAGGCGAGAGCGGCGACGAGGGCGACCTTCTGCCGGTTGCCCTTGGAGTAGGCCCGTCCCTTCTTGCGCGGGTCGAGGTCGAACCGCTCGATCAGCTCCTTCCTGCGGGCCCGGTCGAGACCGCCGCGCAGCCGGCCGAGCAGGTCGATGACCTCGCCGCCGGACAGGTTGGGCCACAGCGTGACGTCGCCGGGCACGTAGGCCAGACGGCGGTGGAGCTCGACGGCGTCCTTCCAGGGGTCGCCGCCCAGCAGGCGGACCGTGCCCGAGTCGGCCCGCAGCAGGCCGAGCAGGACGCGGATCGCGGTCGACTTGCCGGCGCCGTTCGGGCCCAGGAAGCCGTGCACCTCGCCGGCCCGGACCTCCAGGTCCAGGCCGTCCAGCGCGCGGGTCCGGCCGAATCGCTTCGTGACGCCGGACACCGAGATGACGTTACTCATTCTTTAGAATGTACAGAGCCTTCAGAGGAAAGTGAAAGTACCTGCCCGGGTCCTTGACGCTGGAGAATGCCGGAGAGAACCGGAGGGGGAGAGATGCGCGACGAGGAGGCCGTACGCCGGTTCGTGGAGCGGATGGGCCGGATGCTGGCAGCCATGGGCGTCCCGCCGATGGCGGCCCGCGTGCTGCTCACCGTGATGACCGCCGAGGAGGACGCGCTCAGCGCCGCCGACCTCGCCGAACGGCTCGGCGCCAGCTCCGGCGCCATCTCGGGCGCGGTGCGATACCTCGTGGACATGGATCTCCTCCGCCGGGAGCCGGTCCCGGGTTCCCGGCGCGACCTGTACCTCCTGAGCGGCCAGAGCTGGTGGGAGGCGACGATGAGCAAGATGAACCGGCTCCAGCTCATCGTCGACACCGTCGACGAGGGCATAGCCGCGGTCGGCGGCACCGACAGCCGTCCGGGGCACGGCATGGCCGAGATGCGCGACTTCTTCGCCTTCTGCCACGACGAGATCCTGCTCATGATGGAACGCTGGGAGCGGCAGAAGCCCGTCCGCGACTGACCCTTGTCAGCGGCTCCGCGCGAACCACGTGTCGAGTGCCTGCCGGAGTGCGGCCGGTTCGAGGTCGTCGCCCGGCGCGGCGGCCCACGCGATCACGCCGTCAGGACGGAGCAGGACGGCGGCGAGCCGGTCGTCGCTCAGCTTTCCGATCGGGACGGCCTCGACCCGGTCGCCGGTGTCGATCCGCTTCGCCCGCGGATGCAGCAGCAGCGGCCGCCCGGTGACGGCCAGCCGGTCCAGGGAGACGGTGTCGTCGATGGTCAGCGGCGGGCAGTGCGCGCCGGCCGCCGGGTGGGCGGCGGGGTAGGGCAGTGGGTAGTGGTGTCCGACGCCGGACAGCAGCCGGCCGAGATGCCGGTTGACCTCCGGCAGGTCCATGAGGTCGCTCACGATGTCGCGGAGCGCGTCCACGTGCGGGCCGGGCGCCAGCAGCGCCGACTGCGCCCGCGTGTTGTGCAGGACGGCCGCGCCGACCGGATGCCGCTCGGCGTCGTAGCTGTCGAGCAGCGCGCCGGACGCGCCGCCGCGGACGGCCGCGGCGAGCTTCCAGCCGAGGTTCATGGCGTCCATCAGCCCGAGGTTGAGCCCCTGCCCGCCGTTGGGCGAGTGGACGTGGGCGGCGTCGCCGGCCAGCAGGACGCGTCCGCGCCGGTAGGCATCGGCCTGGCGGGCCTGATCGGTGAAGCGCAGCCCGTCCCGGAACGCGGTCAGCGAGACGTCTGCTCCGGCGACGCGGCGGACGCTGTCGCGGACCTCCTCGGCGGTGAGCGGCGCCGACCGGTCGGGGGCGGTGTCGGCGAAGTCGAACGTGGCGATCATGCCGTCGTCGTGGAACAGCGTGCCGCCGGGCAGCCGGCCGGGCGGCGGCAGCAGGTCGCGGCCGCGTACCTCGGCATGGGCGTAGCGGACGGTCATGAGGGGCGGGGTGCCGGGGAAGCCGAAGCCGGCGAGCCTGCGGACGGCGCTGTGCCCGCCGTCGCAGCCGACCACGTACCCGGCGGTGAGCCGCTGCTCGCCGGTGGAGGTCTCGACGGTGAGGGTCGCCTCGTCCGGCCCCTGCCGCAGGCCGGTCACGGTGTGCCCGTGGCGTACCCGCACGCCGAGACCTCGCAGGTGGTCGCGCAGCAGGCGTTCGAGCGCGGGCTGGCCGATCAGCGCGCCATGCCGCCCGGGGTCGGCGGCGTCCTGGTCGATCTTGTGGATCCAGGCGAAGTGCGTCCTGGTGGTGCCGTGGTCGCGGGCCAGCGCGCGCAGGCCGTGTTCATGCTCGCGGTCGAGATCCGCCCCGAGACCCCGGCGACGCAGTGCCTCGGCGGCCAGCACCCCGATTCCCCGGGCCTTGGGCTGCTCGGTCGGGGCGGCCAGGCGCTCCAGCACCGTCGGCCGCACCCCGGCGAGGGCGAGCTCCGCGGCGAGTAGCAGTCCCACCGGACCCGCTCCGACCACGACGACGTCAGCGTCCATGCCCACAACCCTTCCGTGCAAGACGAGACCGTCTCGTCTTGTTTTACCGTAGCGAGACGAGACGGTCTCGTCTAGGCGTGGCGTACGATGAGCTCGTGACCGGCGTTCCCTCTCGGGCGAAGCGACAGGCGATCCTCGACGCGGCCACCGCCGCGTTCCTCCGCCACGGGTACGCCGCGAGCGTCGACGACATCGCGGCCGCCGCCGGTGTCGGGAAGCAGACCGTCTACCGGCACTTCGGCGACAAGCAGGCGCTCTTCCTCGCCGCCTTGGCCGCCGCCCGCGTGGCCGGCGGCAGCCCGCCGAAGGCCGTCCCCGAGGAGACCGGCGACCCGGCGAAGGACCTGAGCCGGATTGGGGAGCAGATCCTCTCCGTGGCGCTGTCGCCCACCGTGGCCGCGCTCCACCGCCTCACCGTCGCCGAAGTCGCCAACCACCCCGAACTGAACGGTCACTGGGGCGACACCGCCGCTCCCCAGCTCGACGAGAACCTGGCCGGCTACCTCCGCCGCTGCCACGCCGCAGGCGTGCTCGACGTCCCTGATCCGGCCCGCACCGCCCGGCAGTTCGCCTACCTGCTGATGACCGAGGGCCGGGTGGCGAGCGGGTACGGCACGAAGCCGCTGACCGCCGAGCGGCGTCGCACCATCGCGGCCGAGACCGCCGACCTCGTCGTCCGGGCCCATCGCCCGGCGGGATGAGCTGAACCCGCCGACCTCGTCGTCCGGGCCCATCGCCCGGCGGGATGAGCTGAACCCGCCGACCTCGTCGTCCGGGCCCATCGCCC
>NZ_JBEZNH010000007.1:96832-173512 GCF_040653115.1 Streptosporangium sp. NPDC048047
ACGCCCGGCGGGATGACCGGCCCGGGCCCGGCCGGCCACCCGGTATAGGGTTCGGAGGACAGGACGCGAACCGCGAGGAACGGGGACGCCGCGATGCCGGTGCTCATCGACAAGGTGGCCTGGATCAGGCTGGAGGACGGCAGGGCCCTCAGCACGCGCTCCCGGGGCAAGGACGTCTACTATTTTCCCGGCGGCAAGCGCGAGGCCGGGGAGAGCGACGCGCAGACCCTGGCGCGCGAGATCACCGAGGAGCTCACCGTGACGATCCTCCCCGACACCGTCGCCCTCCTCGGCGCCTACGAAGCCCAGGCGCACGGCCACCCGGAGGGGACGGTGGTCCGCATGACCTGCTACACCGGCGACTACCACGGCACCCTCACCGCGGCGGCCGAGATCGAGGAGGTCGCCTGGCTGTCGTACGCCGACCGCGACCGGGTCTCCCCGGTGGACCGGCTCATCTTCGACGATCTGAGGGCCGCGGGCTGGCTGCTCTGACCGCTCCCTGAGCCGGGCGTACCCGGCTCAGCGGCGGTCAGTCCCGTCGCGGGATGGCAGATCCGCCTCTGTGAGCTGGCCGCGCATGAGTTCCACGGCCCGAGCCGTGGTGATCCGGCTCTGCTTCCACGCCTGCAGCACCGCGTGAGCGTAGCCGGGAGGTGCGCGGACGGATTCGAGATCGGGCTGCGGTGCCCAGCCGACCGCTTCCATCAGCTCGGCACGCGTCGGATTCCTTCGGCGCAGTGCGTGCGCCTCCTCCGCCGATGACTTCGGCCGCGACGGCCTGGCGGACAGCCAGGGACCATGACGCCCTGACGGACCGGCCCCGCGCCGAGCCGTCATGGCGTCGTGATCGATGAATCGCCGGCCTCCCCGAGAGGCGACCCGGAGGGCCCGGCCCTCAGTAGTACCCCTCGACGGGGAGGCGGGCCTCGTCGAACAAGGCCGGGCCCTCCTCGGAGAAGGAGAAGACGACCGGCACGGCGTCGGGCGACTTGAGGCTCGCGAGCTGCTCGGGGGAAAGCGCGTAGACGACGCGGCCCAGGCCGGACCGCTCGATGGCGCCCGCGCACATGCCGCACGGCCGGCAGCTGGTGTACATGGTGGTGGCGGCCGCGACGGCCCGGTCCAGCTCGCGGGCCGCCCACCTGGCCAGCTTCAGCTCGGGGTGGGCGGTGATGTCGGCGTCGGTGAGGCTCGTGTTGCGCTCCTCCACGAGGATCTCGCCGTCCGGCCCCGCCAGCAGCGACCCGAAGGGCGGGTTCCCGCCCGCTCTGGCCTCGGCGGCCAGCTCGACGGCCCTGCGGAGCAACCGCTCGTCGTCACCCGTCATGATCACTCCGTTCCCGTGTGTGCGACGGTGTTCTCCGTCGTGAGCGTCCGCCGCAGGTCGGCGACGGCCGCGAGCGCCCTCCATGCCACCTCGGGGTGGAGGGTCTCGGCGGGGTCGCCGCCGAACGGGTCCAGTACGACGGTCCCGGCGCCGAGCAGGCGCAGCCGCTCCAGGTCCTCGGCGATCTGGTCGATCGTCCCCTCCCCGGCGAGCCGGTCCGGTCCGGTGAGCGGCGTCTCGGTGAGCCGGAGGACCATGCGGGGGACCAGCGCGGGCGCGGGCCGTCCCTCCTCGGCGGCGACGGCCTTCAGCCGCTCCACCGCCTCGGTCAGCCAGGGAAGGGTGAACCGCAGCGGGTGCCAGGCGTCGCCGAGCCGTACGGCGCGGCGCATCGCGGCGGCGCTGTGCCCGCCGACCCAGAACGGTATGTGCCCGGCGCGGTAGTCGTCGTCGTCCTCCCAGGCGGCCCGGATCGCCCGCAGATGGTCGTCGGTGAGCTTCCCGCGCCGCTCGAACGGCACGCCGAGCGCCTCGAACTCCTGGCGCGCCCAGCCGGCCGCCACCCCGAGGACCAGCCGTCCCCCGCTGAGCCGGTTCAGGTTGGCGGCCATCCGGGCGACGAGCAGCGGGTGCCGGTAGGGAACGATCAGCACCGTGGTGCCGAGCCGGATCCCGTCGGTGACGCCGGCCAGCCAGGAGAGCGTGGTGAACGGCTCGTAGAAGGGGGCCGGGTACTGCTCGGCGACGTCCGGGGTCACCGCGACATGGTCGGAGACCATCAGCAGGTCGAAGCCCAGCCCTTCCACGGTCCGCGCCCAGCGGTGCAGCGTGTCCGGGTCGGTGCCGGGCCCAAAATTCGGGACATTGACTCCTATTTCCACCTGTTCGAGGCTAGTTGTCCAGGCGGTTCGTCGGGAAGGGAGTCCTTCCGGTATGACGGGAGATCTGCCGGGGATGTGACGGTATTTTGGGCGAATGGCCGAGAATCTTGACCAGACCGACTGGGCGATCCTCGCCGAGCTCCAGCGGGACGGCCGGGTTCCGCTCACCGAGCTGGCGCGGCGGGTGAGTCTCAGCGCCTCGGCGACGACCGAGCGGGTCAGGCGGCTGGAGTCGGCGGGCGTCATCACCGGCTACCGGGCCGAGGTCGATCTGGAGAAGGCCGGCTTCCCGGTGCTCGCCGTGGTGCGCCTGAAGTATCCCGGCAACCGGCACGAGCCGCTGCGCCGGCTGTTCGGGGAGCGCCCGGAGATCCTGGAGTGCCTGCGCACCACGGGCGAGGACTGCTACGTGCTGAAGGTCGCCGCGACATCCATGCCCCACCTGGAGCAGGTCGTCAACGAGCTGACGGCGTTCGGCAGCACCACCACCAACATCGTCTACAGCCGCACCCTGCCCTACCGCGGCCCCGGCGGTCCCTTCGCCGCTGATTCGTAGGACCCGGCTCCGGCGAGCCGTCCCTCATGCCCCGTCCCTCCTCCGTCCTTGCCGTGCGCGTCAAATCCGGATACCTTCATCATCCGAGTGTTGAGGAAATCTGAACTGGAGAGTGCGATGGCCGACTCCGGCCCCGACGTGAACGGCGTCCCCGAGATCGATCTCACCGATCCCGAGGTGATCCGCGACCCCTTCACCGCGTACGGCGACGCCCGGGAGCGCTCACCGCTGGCGCGGCTGCTCATCCCCGGCATGCCGATGTGGGCCGTCACCCGGCACGAGGACGCCCGCGCGCTGCTCGCCGACCCGCGGTTCGAGATCACCGAGAGCAGCTTCATGCGGCCCGACGTGCCCGCCGACTGCCTGCCGTACATGCGGACGATGAGCGAGACGGAGGGGCGGGAGCACGTGCGGCTGCGGCGGCTGGTGGCGCCCGCGTTCACCGCGCGCCGCGCCGCCGCGTTCCGGCCGCGGATCGAGCGGATCGTCGAGGGCCTGCTCGACGAGCTTCCCGCCCACGCCGAGGACGGCTCGGTGGACCTGCTGTGGCACTTCGCCCGCCCGCTGCCGATGGACGTCATCTGCGAGCTGGTCGGCATCCCCGAGGCCGACCGCCCGAGCTGGCGCGAGTACGGTGCGACCATCGCCTCCGGCGCGGGACAGGCGTTCGCCGCGGCGATCCCGGCCATCATGCGGGGCGCCGAGGCGGCGGTGGCGCGGCGGCGCGAGGAGCCCGGCGACGACCTGCTCTCCGACCTCGTCCGCGTCCGGGACGAGGACGGCGACCGGCTCAGCGAGATCGAGCTGGTCATGCTGGTCTGGCAGCTCGTGCTGTCCGGTCAGACGCCGACCAACCTCATCGCCAACGCCGTGGCGGCCCTGCTGGACCATCCGGAGCAGCTCGCCGCGCTGCGCGAGGACCCGGCGCTCACGCCGCACGCCGTCGAGGAGCTGGTCCGCTGGTGCGGCCCGACGCTGCTGACGATCCCCCGCCACGCCCGGGAGGACACCGAGCTGTACGGCGTGCCGATCGGCAAGGGGGAGCCCGTCACCGTCGCGGTCGCCGCCGCCAACCGCGATCCGCGCGTGTTCGCCGACCCGGACCGGCTCGACGTCACCCGCGTCCCCGGCACCCCGGGTACGGCGAGCCACCTGGGCTTCTCCCACGGGCCGCACTTCTGCGTCGGGGCGTCGCTGGCCCGCGTGCAGACCGAGGCCGCGCTCACCGCCCTGCTGCGCCGCCTCCCCGGCCTGACGCCGGCCGTACCCCTGGCCGGACTGCGCGCCCCCGACCCGGGCACCTGGCGCCTCACCGCCCTGCCCGTGACCGCCTGACCTCCACCCCCGGGGCCGAAGCGTTCTCATGTTGTGAGACCAAGTGGCCGGAGTCCGTCCGCGGGGTGACCGAGGTGGCCGTGACCGCGAGGAAGAGGCGGAAGTGGCGCCCTGTCATCCCCTTCTCCCGGGTCAGACCGAAAGCGTAGCGATCGACCGTGGTCTCAGCCCGTGCCCGCAGCACGCCGTCCTCGACGACCAGGGAGGTCAGCGTCAAGACGGTCGGGCGAGTCACCCCGCGGACCGTCAGTGTGCCGTGCACCCGCGCCCCGTCGGACGACGGCTCGACGCGCAGCCCGTGGTAGACGATCTCCGGATGGGCGGCGGCGTCGAGGTAGACGTCCGATCTGACCTTGTGGTCACGCGCCGCGATGCCGCTGGCGAAGCTGCCCGCGCGCACGACCGCGTCGACCGTGGAGTCCGTGGCGGGCTCGGCGATCCGCAGCTCGCCGTGGTCCAGTGCGAACGATCCGGTGACGGGCAGCAGGCCGAAGATATGCCGGGTGGCGAATCTGATCTCTGTGGCCTCGGGGTCGATGCGGTACACGCCCGGGGCGGGCGCGGCGTTCATATCCATGACGACCACGTTATGGAGCGGGGCGATTCGCCGGAAGCCGGTTGGCTGCCGCTTCGGGTGTATCTAGATACACCCCGGAACGGGCTCAAGAGGCGCTCCGTGGTCGTCTTCCTCCTTCCTCGTGCCGAGGGCGAACGCGCCGAACGTGGAGACGTGATCCGACGCGGACCTCTTGTCGCGGAGAGCCCACCCCTTGAGGTTGATCGCCTTCCGGGTGGTGTTCGTGAGCTGGGCCCACTCGCCGTTCAGGCGACTGTTCGCTCTGTTGTCCGGCGACGCCGCGAGGAACTCGGTCTCACTCAGGCCGAGCTGGCTGGGCGCGCGGGTCTCAAACAGCCTGTGGTCGCTTGTTTCGAGGCGGGTGGCACGATGCCCACCCTTCCCATGCTGGAACGCCTCGCTGAAGCCCTTGAGATGCGACTCAGCGTTCGGTTTCAACCGCTCCGCGAAGCCAGTTGACTCCTACCGGGTTCTCCTCGCCGGGTTGAATGCCGGAGACCCGCGCAGCCGGTGTTCCCCGAGTGCTGTGGGGTGCCGGTATGCCCAGGATCTCGCAGGACATCCTTGAGGATTTCCGCGGGACACGCCATGCCGGAAGGCGGCGACAAGGGGCATTGTCGGTGTGAAGCAAGGGATATAGTCTGTCGCGTGTGGTAGAACGAGACGACTACGCGGCCATCCGTGACCGGCTCGTGGCCCTAGCGCGTGCCCACGGGCTGCGCTGCGACTGGGCCGAGACGAGCAGGCGGCAGCGCTTCCTGCTGCTGTGGGACCCGGCCGGGCGCGTCGTGGCGCGCGCGATCGTCCCGCTCTACCCGGGTGAGACACCCGAACTCGTGGCGGCCCTCGAACGCGGGCTGGCCCACCTGTTCGGTGACGACTGGCTGGAGGACTGATGGCCGACGACAGCGTTGACGTTCGCGTCACCAAGAACGGCACGCTGTGGCTCGCCGCCGTGGACGGCGTCGCCGGCGGCATGTCCGCCCGCTCGCTGAAGGAGCTGCACGCCGACGTCGCCGAGGGACTGCCGTTCCTGTTCGGCGACCGCGCCGAGCCGCCGGCGCCCGTCTTCCACTACACGCTGCCCGGCCTGACCGGGGAGGACCTCAGCGCCTTCGCCGAGCTGCAGCGCCGGGCCGCCGCGATCGCCGAGAACTACAGCCGGACCGCCAGGGCGCGCGTCGAGCACCTGTCGAGCCTCGGGTTGTCCGACGCCGACATCGGCGAGCTGCTCGGCCTGACCAAGCAGCGCATCCAGCAGATCCGCACCAGCAACGCCGAGGCACGCCAGAGCGCCTGAGCTCCTGGCCGCCGGGGTGCTTCGGCAAGACCCCGGCGGCCACCTCGCCGGCCTCCGTCCACCCGGAGCCGTCCTGTGGATCCGGAACCTTCAGACCAGGTGAGGATCCGTACTACAGCAGGCCCTGGAACGGCTCAGCCGCAGTGCCTGCGGTAGTACGTGGCGCTGTTGCCGCCGATGTTTCCTTCGATGTCGATGCACTTGCCCGGAGCGGAGACGTAGACCGGGCCCGCGTACTCGTTGAAGGTCCCCGCGTCGGAGACCCACTTCAAGGTGCCCGAGCGGCGGAGTCTCACGGCCTTGTAGCCGCGCTTGGTGGGCGTGGCGTAGGTGACGGCGCAGTTCTTCTTGGTGGACCTGGAGTAGTAGAGATGGGTGCGGCCGACCGTCTTGCCCGCGAGGTTACTGATGCTGTACACGTCGATCTGGTAGTAGCCGCCGCCGCAGGGGCCGGCCGCGCTCGCCGGCGTTGCGCCGGCCACCAGGCAGGTGGAAACCATCGCGGCCCCCGCCACTGCCGCGAGCTTGGTCCGAATGTTCATGCCCTTCCTTTCACTGAGCAACACCGTCCCCACAGAACCCCGTAACGCCTGTGAAGGATGGGGAGATTGTTGCGATTCATGATCGTACAGGTGATCATGCTCCACGCTTTCGGGGGATGGGCGGGTCGCCGAGGAACGCGGACCGGACGTGGGGCTGACCCGCCTGCGCCGGATCGGGCTGATGGAGCAGGGGGAGAGCGTGGGGATGGAGGTCGCCCTGGCCGTCCGTTAGGGGACTTCACTTTTTGTGGGTTTCGGGTATTGAGGTATACGCCGTCCCTGCGGGATCATCATGTTTCCGCGCCGTGTACGGCCCGGCCGTGTGTACGCACGGCCGGGCCGTACGCATGTACGGACGTACGGCTCGCCCGGAGGGTCTCCCCGGCCGCGGTGCCCCCGCCCCGCCGTCCCCGGACGACCCCGTACGGTCGCGGCGACGCGCGGGTCAGTCCACGTCGACGTTGTCGAGGTAGGCGAGCATCGCCGTGAGGACCCGCACGCAGCCCGTCACGTCGGCGTCGGTCAGGCCCCCGCCGACCTGGCCCAGCAGGGCGTACTCGCGCGTCATCACCGCGGTGATGGCGGCCCTGCCGTCGTCCGTCAGCCGGATCAGCGAGGACCGCTGGTGGGCGGGGTTCGGGATGCTCTCGACCAGTCGCAGCGCCGCGGCGTCGTTGACCATGCGCTGCACGAACTGCCGGCTCAGCGCCTGCGCGCGGCCCATCTGCGGAACGGTCATGGGCCCGTTCCGGTGGAGCAGGTTCAGTACGGCGCGGACCCCGACGGACAGCCCCTCGATCGGCACGCCCTCCTCCACCTTGCGCTGCGCGCGCCGGTACAGGGGTCCGACGAGATCGAACACCTCGGTGAGCCGGTGGGCGAGGTCGTCGGGTCCGAGAGGGCGTTCGGTATCGGTCACCACACCATGATGACACCTTAGTTGTCATATCAGCGCAAAGATGGCACCTTGGTTGTCATGACCGTTACTTCCGACACATTCTCGTTCGCGGACGGCGAGGGCCGTCTCTCCTACCGCGAGACCGGGGCGGGGCGGCCGGTGGTGCTGCTGCACGGCGGCTTCCTGAACAGCGACATGTGGGATGACCAGCTGCCGGTTCTCGCGAAGAACCACCGGGTGATCGCACCGGACGCCCGCGGCCACGGCGGGTCCTCGAACGCGGCCGGGCCGTTCCGCCACACCGACGACCTCGCCGCGCTGCTGCGCCATCTCGACACCGGTCCCGCCGTCCTCGTCGGGGTGTCGATGGGCGGGGCCGTCGCGGTCGACACCGCGCTGGAACACCCCGAACTGGTGCGCGCCCTGGTCGTCAGCGGTGCCGGGACCAGCGAGCCGGAGTTCCGCGACCCCTGGATCGAGAGCGTCCAGGCCGAGCAGGCCCGCGCCATGGCCGCCGGTGACGTCCGCGGCTGGGTCGAGGCATTCACGCTGTTCGCGGCCGGCCCGCACCGCACGCTCGACGACGTCGACCCGAACGTCGTACGGCGGCTGCGGGAGATGACCATGCGGACCGTCACCAAGCACACCGGCGCCGAGCCCGACTGGCAGGTGCCCGTGACCGACACCTGGGCGCGGACGGCGAAGATCACCGTCCCGGTGCTGGCCGTCAGCGGCGGCCTCGATTCGAGCGACCACATCGGCATGGCCGGCCGTCTCGCGCGCACCGTCGCCGACGGCCGCGAGGCCACCGTCGACGGCACCGCGCACTACCCCAACATGGAACGCCCGGACGCCTTCAACGAGATCCTCGGCGACTTCCTGCGCGCCCTGCCCGCCTGACCGGAACCGGCGGCCTCACTTCGGTCTCCTGAGCCGGGGCGCGGACGGGTCCCCACCGGAGACGAAGGCGGTCCCCCGGGGAACGGCCGGAGGGGACCCGGCCTCCCGGATCCGGCTCTCCCAGAGCCGGTCCTTTCACCGGTGCGGGATCCGGCTCTTCCGGACCCGGTCCTTTCACCGGTGCGGGATCCGGCGCAGGGCCGTCGCGGCGTCGGTGAGGGCGTCCAGCAGGGGGACCAGCAGCGGGTGCCGCTCGGCGCCGCGCCGTACCGCGGCGAAGACCCGGCGCTCCGGGCCCGCGACCGGGCGGACCACCACGCCGGACAGATCGGCCGTGCGCAACGCCAGGCGCGGCACCATCGCCACGCCCGCCCCGGCAGCCGCCAGGGCGATCACCGCGTCGAAGTCGTCGGAGGAGTGGGCGAACTCCGGGGTGAACCCGGCGTGCTCGCAGGCCAGCGCGATCACGTCGTGGCAGGGGTTGCCGGGATAGGGGCCGATCCACGTCTCCCCGGCCAGGTCGGCCATGGCCACCTCCCGCCCCGCCGCACCTGGCGCGTCGGGATTCGTGGAATCCCAGAGCTCGCCGGACTCCCTCGGCTCTGCGGGCTCTCTGGGCTCTCCGGAACCGCGGGCGAGGGGATGGTCGCCGGGCAGCACCACGTCGAACGGCTCCGAGTAGAGCGGGATGCGCGACAGCCGGCGGTCGTCCTCGGCCGGGGCCCCGCGGTACTCGACGGCCACGGCGACGTCCACCGCGCCGTCCAGGACCATGGTGAGGCTCTGGTCGCCCTCGGCGTCGAGGACGCGGACCTGGATGCCCGGCTCCTTGCTCCGCAGCGCGCCCACCGCCGGGGCCACGACGAGACCGATCGCGGTGGCGAAGGAGGCCGCCTTCACCTCGCCCGCCGTACCGGTGGTGTAGGCGGCGATGTCGGCCTCGGCGCGCTCCAGCTGGGCGAGCACCTCGTTGGTGTGGCCGAGCAGGATGCGGCCGACGGCGGTCAGCCGCACGCCCCGGCCGTCGCGCTCCAGCAGCCGGTGCCCCACCTCGTGCTCCAGGGCGACGAGCTGCTGGGAGACCGCGGACGGCGTCAGGTGCAGGGCCGCCGCGGCGGCGGTGACCGTACGGTGGTCGGCCACGGCGCGCAGGGTCCGGAGCCGCCGGGTGTCTATCACCCGCCCATTCTCACCGAGGCCGCCCCATGGCCGGGACGTGCTCCAGGCGGCCGGGGCGCCGTCCGTTCTCCGAGGCCGCCCGTGTGCGAGGAACCCGGGCCGGGGCCCTTCGGGGCGAGGAGTTCCGGGGCGAGGAGTAAGGGACGAAAGGGCCGGGGCGAGAGGCGAGAGGGCCGGGAGTGAGAGGTTCGGGGAGGGAGGCCCAGGGTGGGAGGAAGGTCACGTCAGGAACGACGCGACCGTCGCCACGAACCGGCCGGCGTCGTCGAGCCACGGGAAGTGGCCCGCGCCCGGCTGGACGACGAGCTCGGCGTCCGGGAACAGCCCGGCGTACTCCGTCACGACGTCCGGGGGCGTGTTCGGGTCGGCCTCTCCGGCGAGCAGCAGCACCGGCGCGCCGAACGCCCCGAGTGCCGCGCGGGTGGCGGGCGGATCGAAAGCGCCCTCGGAGGCGAAGACGGCCGCTGCCTCTCCGTTCCGGTGGTCGTCCTGAGCGGCCTGGTGGGCCCGCGCCGCCGCGTCCCACCGGCCGTAGAAGAAGGGATCGATGGCCTTCCAGTCGTCGTCGGAGGCGTTGCCCGCCACGATCGACTCGAAGGCGGCGTAGGCCGCCGGGAACCAGGGCTCGTCCTCATGGAGCCGCGCGGCCTTGAGTCTGGATTCCCCGGTGACCGTGATTCCGACGGCATGGACGCTCGGGGTGATCAGAACGAGCCTGCCGACGCGTTCCGGATGCCGGGCCGCGTACAGCACCGCGAGGTTCGTGCCGGCCGAGTGCCCGAGCAGGTCGATCCGGTCCAGGCCGAGGTGCTCACGCAGGGCTTCGACGTCGTCGACGAGCCGGTCGCAGCGGTAGGAGGCGGAGTCCGCGGGCATCGCGGACCGGCCCGTCCCCCGGGGATCCACCATGATCAACCGTCGGTGCGCCGACAGGCCGCCGAGCTCACCGAGGTAGGCGGAGTCCTGCATCGGGCCGCCCGGCAGGCAGATCAGCGGCACGCCTTCCCCGAACACGTGGTAGGCGAGTTCGGTCCCGTCATGTGCGGAGAACGTCGGCATGGCGAAGATCCTGCCAGTGATGCCCCGGCCGGGACAACGGCGCCCCGCCGGTCATACCGGCGGGGCGCCGTACGGCCGGCCGGGCCGGGCGGCATCCGGTGCGCGGGCTCGGCGGACCGGCCCGACAGTGGACCGGCCCGATCAGCGGGTCAGCCCGATCAGCGGATCAGCCCGGCCAGTGGACCGGATCGATCAGCGGACCAGGCTGAAGCCGCCTCTGCTGAGGGAGATGATCTCGGGGCCGACGGTGCCCTGGTCGAGGGGGGCGCGGGTGTCGCTCGCCAGCGTGGCGACGACGTATGTCCTCCCCTTGGCGGTGCGCCCGAGGAACGTCATGTCGAAGACCCCGGCCTCGGAGCCGCCCTTGTACCAGACCTCGGGCCACGTGGCGCGGTCGAGGCCGAGCCCGGCGTCGTTGGCCGAGAGCACCTCGTCGAGGCGCTCGTCGCTCCGCTTGAGCAGCCCGGCGTAGGCGCGGCAGACGTCGCGGGGGGAGCCGAGCCACTCGATGGTGTCGAGTTCGCGGGGCTTCTCCCAGACCTTGATCTGCGACAGGGACAGGCCGGCGACGACGTCGCGGAGGTAGGCGCGGCGCCCCTGCGTGTCACGCGCGAGATAGGCGCGGGCGTGCCGGGGATAGTCGACGCCCTTCAGCAGGAACAGCTCGCGCGTGGTGATGAAGGGGAGGTTCCGCTCGGCGTGGCCGGACCACCGGCGGACCTTCTTCTCCACGGCCTTGCGGCCGACCGTCTTGAGCAGCAGGTCGGCGGCGGTGTTATCGCTGATCGAGATCATCAGCTTGGCCGCCTCGTGGACCGTGACGGTGCTGCCGTCCGGCCGGGCCCCGAGACCGTCCGCGGCGGGGATCTTCACCTCGGGCGTGACGGTGAGCTTCGTCTCCCAGCTGAGCCCGCCCGCGTGGATCCGGTCCGCCACCGCTCCCAGCACGTAGAGCTTGAAGACCGACCCCAGCGGGCGGGCGGTGTCCGCGCCGACGCCGTGGACGGTCTCGCACCGGCCCCGCCGGTCGATCTCGGCGGCGAGGAAACCGGTCCGGGGTGCGAGCTTACGGAGCCGGGCGTCGAGCTCGGCCCAGCTTCCGGGGACGGGCGGGATCGACGGCGAGATCAGCAAGCCGTCTATCTTCCCCGAGGCGTCCACGGTGAGCCGGACGTCGAACCTCCGTCCGGCGAGGGTGGCCGTACCGGTCAGGAGGTTCGGGTCGGTCCTGGTCAGCTCGTCGAGCCGGATGCCGGACATGCCCTTGAGGAACTGGTTGAAGCCGTCGGCGGTCACCTCCTTGAGGAAGCCGGCGCTCACGTGCTGCTCAAGCTCGTCCACGGTGAGCGGCACCCGGGTCGTGGCGTCCAGGAACCAGCGGAGCTGCCGTCCGGCCGGAGTGTCGGGGATCTCGGGGGCGGTGGTGGCGGTGGGGGTGGGAGCGGCCTCCGTGGAGGCGGTGGGGGCGGCCTCCACGGCGGTCTGCCGTACCGGTGCGACGGCCGTGGTGGACTGTCGTACCGGTGCGGCGACCGTGGTGGACTGCCGGGCCGGTGCGACGGCGGGCCGTGCGGTGTCCGCGGTGGGGTTCATGATGTCCGCGGCGGCCGGGAGCGTTCCGCCGAGGGCCAGGGGAACGGCCACGGCGATGGCGGCCAGGGCCGGTGCGCCGGTCGTTCGGGGGCGGAGGTTCACGGATATCTCCTTCGTCGTCCTGTGTCTGCTCGGCGGGGCCTTCTCGGCTTGTGCCTGTTCGGCGGGGTCTCCTTGACGGGCTGCTTCGAAGGCCGTGGTCCACCGCCACTTCGGCGGTGGCGGCCGGATTCTCCACGCTAGGAGGAGCGCGGCGGGCGGGGTATCCGGCGAGCCGCCGCCTTCCGGGGTGCGGCCGTCCTCCGGCGGATGTGCGGTCAACCTCATAGACGCAGGTCGCCCGGGGGGACCACACTGCTTTCTGTGCTTCCCCCGACCTCGTCCCGAGTCCTCGCCGCGTCCATGGCGGCGGTGGCGATCCTCGGCACCGCGGTCGGCACGGTGCTGGCGGGCGGAGCACCGTTCAACCAGCTGACGTTCAACGTGCTGGCGCTGCCGCTGCCCGCGCTGGGCTGGCTCGTCGCCCACCGGCGGCCGGGCAACCTCTACGGCTGGCTGCTCCTGGCCACCGCGGACTGCCTGGGCGTGGGCAATCTGGGGGTCGGGCTCCTCGTCACCGCGGACGCGGGATGGCCTGTGCCGCTGCTCGTTCTCGCCGCCCTGATGGCTTCGGTCTTCGCCCCTTTCTATGGGCTCTCCTGGGTTTTCGTCCCGCTGTTCTACCCGGACGGAAGGCTTCCTTCGCGGCGCTGGCGCGTGGGGGGCTGGATCGCCGGAGCGGCGATCGCCGTGCACTGGCTGGGGGTACTGCTGTTCCCCGACGACGCCTCCCCCCTCCTGCCGCACAACAACCCGCTCGCCCTCACCGGGCCCGCCGCGTTGGTAATGGCGGGCCTGGCCGGGCTGGGACAGCTCGTCGTCTTCGGCACGGCGCTGGTGGTGCTGGGCTCGCTCGTGGCGCGCACCCGCCGCGCCTCCGGGCCCGAGCGCCGCCGGCTCGGCTGGATGACCGCCGCGCTCGCCGTCACCCTCGGCGGGTTCCCGATAGCGGCGTTCTTCCTCCTCACGGGGTCACCGGCGGCGGCCTGGATCCCCTTCATGCCCATGCTGAGCGCGCTGCCCGCCGCGATCGGGGTGGCCGTCTTCCGGCACAACCTGCTCGACATCCGGGTGGGCGTCCGCGGATCGCGCTTCTTCCTCGTCTTCGACCTGCGGCCCACGGTGGACGAGCTGCTCTCGGAGCTGGCTCCCGATCTGGAGGAGGCGGAGCCGGGCGAGCTGCTCGGGCGGTTGGCCGAGGCCGTGCGGACCGGCCTGGACGTCCGGTGGGCGGCCGTCACGCTCGCCGACGGCACCCGGGTCGTGGCGGGTGAGGAGAAGGGCGAGCCGGAGCTGACCGTCCCCGCCGGGCAGGGGTGCATCGCCTGCGGGCCCCGGGACGGCGGTCTCACCCGCGACGACCGGCGGCTGCTGCGTGCGCTGGCCGTACCGGTCGGGCTGGCGATCCAGAGCGCGGGGCTGGCCGCCCGGCTGGTCAACGCGCAGGAGGCCGAGCGACGGCGGATCGAGCGCAACATCCACGACGGCGTGCAGCAGGAGATCGTCGCGCTCATCGCCGGACTGGAGCTGGCCAGGGCCACCGGGGCGGACACCGAGACGATGACGCTCCTGCGTGACCAGGCCAGGCAGACCCTCGACGACCTGCGGGAGCTGGCGGCGGGCATCCACCCGTCGGTGCTCAGCCAGGGCGGGCTGGCCGAGGCGCTGGAGGAGCGCTGCTCGCGCCTGCCGGTGGCCTCGAAGGTGCGTGCCGACCCGGAGTCGCGGGCGAGACGCTTTCCCGACGAGGTCGAGGGCGCGCTGTACTTCACCGTGAGCGAGGCGCTCGCCAACGCGCTCAAGCACGCGCGGGCCTCCTCCGTGGACGTACGGTTGACGCTGTCCGGCGGACGGCTGGGAGTCACGGTCTCCGACGATGGAGCGGGTTTCGACCCCGGGGCGGTCGCCCGGCGCGGGCTGATGGCCCTCGCCGACCGGCTGGCCGCGCTCGGCGGCGGTCTCGATGTGGCGAGCGCGAAGGGGGAGGGGACGACGGTGAGAGCCTGGGTGCCGGTCCATGACTGAGTCTCCGCCGACGCCGCCGGGAACGCCGAAACGGCCGCGCGTCGTCATCGCCGACGACCACTACCTGGTCCGCGAGGGCGTCCGGAGGCTGCTGGAGACGTCCGGGGAGGCGGCCGTCGCCGGGGCCGTGGGCAGCGCCGGGGAATTGCTGGACGCCGTGCGCAGGCTCCGGCCGGACGTGGTCATCACCGACATCCGCATGCCGGGCGGCCCGTTCCGGCCGGGTTTCGAGGGCATCGACGCGGCCCATCGGATCCGCGCCGACCACCCCGCGACCGGCGTCGTGGTGCTCTCCCAGTTCTCCGACGCGCTCTACGCCTTCGAAGTGTTCAAGCACGGGGCCGAGGGCTTCGCCTACCTGCTGAAGGACCGCGTCGGAGACCTGGAGGAGCTGCTCGGCGCGGTACGGGCGGTGTCCGGCGGCGGTTCGGTCATCGACCCCAAGGTCGTGGAGGCCCTGATGGCCCGCCGCGCCGTACGGGGCGACCGGGGGGAGGAGCTGACCCCGCGCGAGCGCGACGTGCTGCGCGGGATGGCCCACGGCAGGTCCAACGGCGGCATCGCCCGCGCGCTCCACCTGTCGGTCTCCGCCGTCGAGAAGAACGTCAACTCGATCTTCATGAAGCTGGGGCTGGAGAACAGCCCCGACATCCACCGGCGGGTCGCGGCGGTCCTGGCCTATCTCGGCACGTGATCGGCCCGGCCCGGGGCCGGAACCCCGAGGCCCGGCCCCGGGTGCGGACGACGGTCGACCGCAGGTGCTTCCCGAGTGCGGCGGTGGTCAGCCGCGGGCGGTTCCCGGGTGCGGGCGGCGGTCGACCGCGGGCGGTTCCCGGGTGCGGGCGGCGGTCGACCGCGGGCGGTTCCCGGGTGCGGGCGGTGGTCAGCCGCGGGCGGTTCCCGGGTGCGGGCGGTGGTCAGCCGCGGGCGGCGACGAACGCCTCGACCGCGCGGTCCACGTCCTCGGCCGAGTGGGACGCCGAGAGCTGGACCCTGATGCGGGCCTGGCCCTGCGGCACCACCGGGTAGGAGAATCCGATCACGTAGATGCCCCGCTCCAGCAGCCGTTCGGCCATCGCCGCGGCCTCGGAGGCGTCGCCGATCATCACCGGGACGATGGGGTGGTCGCCGGGCAGGATGTCGAAGCCCGCCTCAGTCATCTTCGTGCGGAACCGGGCCGTGTTGGCGCGCAGCCGGTCCCGGGCGTCGCTGTCACCGCTGATCATGTCGAGGATGCGCAGCGAGGTGGCGGTGATCACCGGGGCGAGGGAGTTGGAGAAGAGGTAGGGGCGCGAACGCTGGCGCAGCAGCGCGCAGATCTCGCGGCGGGCGGCGACGTAGCCGCCGCTGGCCCCGCCGAGCGCCTTGCCGAGGGTGCCGGTGATGATGTCCACCCGGTCCATCACGCCGTGCAGCTCGGGGGTGCCCCGGCCGCCGGGGCCGACGAAGCCGACCGCGTGGGAGTCGTCCACCATGACCATGGCGCCGTACTTCTCGGCCAGGTCGCAGATCTCCCGCAGCGGGGCGACGTAGCCGTCCATGGAGAAGACGCCGTCGGTGACGACCAGCTTGCGCCGGGCGTCGGACGCCTCCTTCAGCCGGGCCTCCAGCTCGGCCATGTCACGGTTGGCGTAGCGCAGGCGGCGGGCCTTGCACAGCCGGATGCCGTCGATGATGCTCGCGTGGTTGAGCGCGTCGGAGATCACCGCGTCGCGGTCGTCGAGCAGCGTCTCGAACACGCCGCCGTTGGCGTCGAAGCACGAGCTGTACAGGACGGTGTCCTCCTGGCCGAGGAACTCCGACAGCCGCGCCTCCAGCTCCTTGTGCACCTCCTGGGTGCCGCAGATGAAGCGGACCGACGCCATGCCGAAGCCCCAGCGGTCGAGCGCGTCCTTGGCGGCGGCGACCACCTCGGGGTGGTCGGCCAGGCCGAGGTAGTTGTTGGCGCAGAAGTTCAGCACCTCACCGCCCCCGGCGACGGCGATGCCTGAGCTCTGCGGGGTGGTGATGACCCGCTCGGGCTTGAGCAGCCCGGCGGAGGCGATCTCGTCGAGGGTCGCGCGCAGGTCGTCGCGGACGTTGTCGAACATCAGGCGGTCCAATCCAGGATGATCTTGCCGGTCTTGCCGCTGGCGGCGGTGTCGAAGGCCGCGTCGAAGTCGCGGTGGGAGAAGCGGTCGGTGATCACAGGAGAGAGGTCGAGGCCCTTCTCCAGCAGCACGGACATGGCGTACCACGTCTCGTACATCTCCCGGCCGTAGACGCCCTTGAGGGTGATCATCGAGGTCACGATGGTCGCGAAGTCGACGGAGAACTCCTCGGCGGGCAGCCCGAGCATGGCGATCTTCCCGCCGTGCGTCATGTTGGCGATCATGTCGCGGAGCGCCTGCGGGTGGCCCGACATCTCCAGGCCCACGTCGAAGCCCTCGCGCATGCCGAGCCGCCGCACGCCCTCGGCGATCGGGGTCTGGGCGACGTTCAGCGCGAGGGAGACGCCGAGCTTGCGGGCCAGTTCCAGCCGCTCGGGACTGAGGTCGGTGACGACCACGTTGCGGGCGCCCACGTGCGTCGCCACCGCCGCGGCCATCAGGCCGATCGGCCCGGCCCCGGTGATCAGGACGTCCTCGCCGACCATGGGGAACGTCAGGGCGGTGTGCACGGCGTTGCCGAACGGGTCGAAGATCGCCGCGACGTCCGGGTCGACCGGCGTGCGGTGCACCCAGACGTTGGACGCGGGAAGCGTCAGGTACTCGGCGAACGCGCCGTCGCGGTTCACGCCCAGTCCGACGGTGTTGCGGCACAGGTGGCGCCGCCCGGCCATGCAGTTGCGGCACCTGCCGCAGACCAGGTGGCCCTCGCCGCTGACGAAGTCGCCGACCGCGACGTCCTCGACCCCGGGCGCCACCTCGACGACCTCGCCGCAGAACTCGTGCCCGACGATCAGCGGGGTGCGCAGCGTCTGCCGCGCCCAGGCGTCGAAGCTCCGGATGTGCAGGTCGGTGCCGCAGATGCCGGTGCGCAGCACTCTGATCAGCACCTCGCCCGGCCCCACCTCGGGCACGGGTACGTCCATCAACCACAGTCCGGGCTCGGCCTCCGCCTTGACCAGCGCTTTCATACGGATCCCCCCTCGGTTACGACCTTACGCACTGTGCCCGGCCGGCTCCGGAGGTGTCCATCGCGCTTTTCTTAAACCCGCTCACAGCGCTGCTTCACGCTCGGAGAAGACGGGGTCTCCCTGCCCGGTGTCGCCCCGGCCATTCCCGCTCGCCGCACGTGCCCGCCGCACGCGCCCGCCGCACGCGCCCGCCGCCCGCGCCCGCCGCCCGCGCTCGCCGTGCGCGCCCCGCAGACCGCGCCGGCCACCGTACGCGCCCGCCGTACGGCACCGCCCGCCGTACGGGGCTGCGGGCCGTACGGCGGGCGGGAGCCCGGAGGGGGGAGAGGGGCGGGCGCGGGATCAGACGCCGGGGCCGGCGGGACCGGTCTGACCTCCGGTGCCGTTGGCGCCGGTCCCGTCGGTCCCCCCGCCGTCGCGGCGGACGGCGGCGGCCGGACGCTCCTCGTTCAGCCCGGCCAGCGGGTCGGCGGCGACCGGGGCGCCGGGGCCGAGCTGGCGGGGGCCGGTGTCGGCCTCGGACGCCTCCGCGACCGCCTCGGCGGCGGCCTTCTGCGCCTCGGCCATCTCCCGCTCGGCGGCCTCGTTGACGGCCGGGGCCTGCCGGGTGGCGGACGACTGCGGCAGCGCCTCGGTGAACGCCTTCGACACGCCCTGCAGGGCGGACGTCACCTCGCTGGGGATCACCCAGAACGTGTTGCTGTCGCCCTTGGCCAGCTCGGGAAGCACCTGGAGGTACTGGTAGGCCAGCAGCTTGGGGTCGGGGTCGTTGCGGTGGACCGCCTGGAAGACCTCGTCGATGGCCTGCGACTGTCCCTGGGCCTTGAGGATCGCCGCACCGCGCTCACCTTCGGCGCGCAGGATCGCGCTCTGCTTGTCACCCTCGGCGGTGAGGATCTGCGACTGCCGCTGGCCTTCGGCGGTGAGGATCGCGGCGCGCTTGTCCCGCTCGGCGCGCATCTGCTTCTCCATCGCGTCCTTGATGGTCTTGGGCGGGTCGATCGCCTTGATCTCGACCCGGTTGACCCGGATGCCCCACTTTCCGGTGGCCTCGTCCAGCACGCCGCGGAGCTGGCTGTTGATCGTGTCGCGGGAGGTCAGCGTCATCTCCAGGTCCATGGAGCCGATGACGTTGCGCAGGGTCGTCACGGTGAGCTGCTCGATCGCCTGGATGTAGTTGGCGATCTCGTAGGCGGCGGCCCGCGGGTCGGTGACCTGGAAGTACAGGACCGTGTCGATCTCGACGACCAGGTTGTCCTCAGTGATCACGGGCTGCGGGCGGAAGGAGACCACCTGCTCGCGCAGGTCGATCATCGGGTAGACGCGGTCGATGTACGGGATGACGAAGTTCAGACCCGGCTTGAGAGTGGTCTGGTATCGGCCGAGCCGTTCCACGTTGCGGGCTCTGGCCTGCGGGACGATGCGCACCGAGCGGGCCACGGTGAACACCACGAACAGGACGATGAGAAGGCCGACGAGCAACAATGGGTCCATGGTCACATCCGGGAATCTGAGTCGGTCAGAGGATCACTCTCGGGGATAGACGAGTGCGGTCGCGCCCTCGATCTCGATGACGTCCACGACCGCCCCCTGTGGGATCACCAGTGTCTCGTCGTAGGCCCTGGCCGACCACTCCTCACCGCCGATCCGCACCCGGCCGTCCCGGCCGCTCACCTCACGCAGGACGTAGGCGGTCTTACCCACGAGGGCCTGGACCCCGAACCGCTGGCTCGGGGGAAGCTGCCGGAGATGGCGTCTGGCGATCGGGCGGACTCCCAGCAGCCCCGCACCGGAGGCGGCCGCGAAGACCAGGAGCTGGAGGGCCACCGGCAGGCCGAGCCCCGCGGCGGCGGCGGTGAAGAGGGCGGCGGCGCCGAGCAGGCCGAGGACGGTGGTCAGGGTGAAGATCTCGGCGATGCCCAGCACCACCGCGAGGATCAACCAGATGGTCCACTCGTCCATACGCCAGCCCTCCTACCTGTTACAACGCCTGGGATGCCCGAGAGGTTCCTTCCTTTACGGTATGACGAGCCTTTACGGTATGACGAGACCGACGGATCGTCAGGATCGTGATCGCTGGAAAATCCCACGTGAGCGGCGATCGGGGACGTGCCGCCGGAAGGACCCGGTCCGGGCGCGAACCGGCGGGTACGGCCGTCCGGCCGGGCGGGTCGTCAGGAGTCCCTGTTGCGGGCGCGGAACGCCGCCGTCTTGACGCGGTTCTGGCAGGCGGTGCCGCAGAACCGGCGGGTGCCGTTGCGGGAGACGTCCACGTAGACCCGGTCGCAGTGCGGCGCCGTGCAGACGCCGAGACGGTCGTGGAACTCGCCTCCCAGCACGATCGCGAGGCCGGTGGCGCAGCTCGCCCCCCAGTCTCCGGCCACGGTGCCGCCGGGACCGTGGAAGTGCAGGTGCCACGGCTCACCGTCGTGCCGCTGGAGCAGCGGCCGGGCGCGGGTCTCCTCCAGCAGGGCGTTGACCTGCCGGGCCGCGGCGTCGATGTGGATCGCGCGCTGGGACCGCCAGCAGGAGGGCTACCTGCCCGACCGGGAGACCGAGTGCGCGTTCGCCGGTGAGCGCCCCGAGGACTGGCGGCAGTGGTGGGAGGCGGTCGCCGCCGACCCCGGCCTCGCCGCACTCGACGCCGCCCGGGCCACCGCGGGCGCCGGCCACCACGGCTCGGAGTCCTCCCTGCTGTCGGAGCACGCCGGCGCCCTGCGGGACGCGGGCTTCACCGAGGTCGGCACCCTCTGGCAGCGCGGCCACAACCGCCTCGTCTGCGCCGTCCGCGGCTGAACCCGCCCCATGCCCGCCGGGCGCCTGCCCGGACCTGCCGGGGGCCTACCGGGCCGGCCGGATCGTGCCCGACACCTCTCCGAGCGAGATCGCCTCGCCGCCCGGCCCGGGGGCGGTCGCGGAGATCGTGACCGTGTCGCCGTCCTCCAGGAACGAGCGGACCGAGCCGTCGGCCAGCTTGAGCGGCTCGGCGCCGTTCCAGGTCAGCTCGATGAGCGACCCCCGCTGGTCCGGCTCCGCCCCGGAGACCGTGCCGCTGGCGTACAGGTCGCCGGTGCGCAGGCTCGCGCCGTTCACGGTCATGTGGGCGAGCATCTGGTCGGGCGTCCAGTACATCTCCCGGTACGGCGGGCGGGAGACGACCTCGCCGTTCAGCCGGACCTCCAGCGTCAGGTCCAGTCCCCAGGGCCGCTCGCGGCGCAGGTAGTCCAAGGGCTCGGGGTCCTGCTCCCGCCCGGCGACCCGGGCCTCCGACAGCGCCTCCAGCGGGGTGATCCACGGCGAGATCGAGGTGGCGAAGGACTTGCCGAGGAACGGGCCCAGCGGGACGTACTCCCACGCCTGGATGTCGCGGGCGCTCCAGTCGTTGACCAGCGTCACGCCGAACACATGGTCCTCGAAGCGCCCCGCCCGCTCGCCCATGCCGGTCGGCGTTCCGACGACGAACCCGAGCTCCGCCTCGATGTCCAGCCGCGCCGAGGGACCGAACACCCCGGCGCCGCGCTGGCCGGAGGGCCGCACGACCGGGGTGCCGGACGGCACGACGGTCCCGGCGCGGCCGTGGTAGCCGACCGGCAGGTGCCGCCAGTTCGGCTTCAGCGGCTCGTCGTCCGGGCGGAAGATCCGGCCGAGGTTGGAGGCGTGCTCCAGCGAGCAGTAGAAGTCGACGTAGTCGGCCACCTCGAACGGCAGGTGCATCCGCACCTCCGCGAGCGGGACGAGGTAGGCGTTGACCGCCGGGTCGTCGCTCAGCCGGTTCTGGATCAGCGCCCGGGTCTCGCGCCAGGCGGTGACGCCGCGGGCCATGAACGCGTTGAGCGACCCGGTGGCGAACACCTCGTCGTGCAGGGCCGCGGCGAGGTCCAGCACGTGGTCGCCGTACCGCACGCCGACGCGCGGGGTCTCGCCCTCCCTCCGGGTGAAGACCCCGTAGGGCAGGTTGGAAAGGCCCCAGGACATTACGCTTTCTCCTTTTCCTTCGTCATCGGACCCGTTTCCTCGGTCGTCGGACCCGTTTCCTTCGTCATCGGACCCTTTTCGTCGTCGGATCGGCGGTCACCGTCGTCGGATCGGCGGCCGCGCCGGCCGTTCCTCCGTCGCCGGCCACCCCGGTCCCGTACCCCGTCGCGGCCGGTGACGCGCCGATGAGCCCCAGGGCGGTCAGGTCGTCGATCGGCGTGCCCGTGCTGCACGAACCGTAGGAGACCAGCAGCCGCCGGGCGCGCTCGGCGGTGCCGTCCGGTACGGCCAGCGCGAGCCGTACCAGCTCGCCCACGTCGGTCGAGGTCAGCACCGGGACCGGGTCGTGGCCCTCGGTCGCCGCGCAGACCCCGAGCACCAGGTTGAGGAAGCCGTGCCGGTCGACGCCCAGCGCCGGGTCGAAGTGGCGGACCGCGTTGTGCAGGCCCGCCGTCGCCTTGAACGGGATGCCGCGCTCGGCGCAGTGGGTGATGAAGGCGCCCATCTCCTGCGGGGTGGGGAAGGCCGCCGCCGTCGGACCGCCGCACCTGATCTTCAGCCCGACCCCGGGAGGCGGTTCGATCGGCGGCTGCGCGGCGGTGACCTCGACGAACTGCCGCGCCGGGATGTCCAGGGCGACCGGCCGGCCGCCCGGCACCTCGACCAGCTCAACGGTGAGTCCGTCGAGGCCGTCGAGTCCGTCGTGCGGCGGGACCTCCGGGACGTCCAGGATCAGCCCGAGCCGGATCGGCTCCGTCGCCGGTTCCGCCCGCTCGGCCTGGTCCGTACGCCCGGTTCCGCCCGCCGGGGAGCCCGCGGCGGGGAACCCCGCCCCCTCCAGGTGGGCGCGCAGCTCGGCGAGGCGGCTCGCCGGGCACAGGAACCGGTGGGTGAGCACCGGACTGCCCGCGGCCAGGTCGTCGCGGTGCCGCCGGAGCGCGTCGGCCATCGGCAGCGCCGTGGGCGGGAACAGTCCCGCGTCGTCGACGAGGTCCGCGAAGAGCCTCATCGCGCCCAGGTCCACGCGTAGGCCGGGTCCTCGACCGACAGGGCGGCCGGGCCCAGGTCGAGGGGACGGAAGGTGTCGACCATCACGGCCAGCTCGCTGGTCCGGGTGTGGCCCTGCCGTACGGCCTCGATGACGGCCTCGACGGCGCCCGGCTGCGGGCCGTGGGTGAACCCGGCCGGATGCAGCGAGATCGAGCCGACGTCGATGCCCGAGCCGCGGCGCGCGGTGTAGTCGCCGCCCGCGTAGAACATCAGCTCGTCGGAGTCGACGTTGTGGTGGTTGTAGGGGATCGGGACGGCCTCGGGGTGGAAGTCCAGCGGCCGCGGGCAGAACGAGCAGATCACGAAGTTCGGGCCCTCGAACGTCTGGTGCACCGGCGGCGGGGCGTGGATGCCCTTCACGATGGGCTCGAAGTCGTTGATGTTGAACGCGTACGGGTACAGGCAGCCGTCCCAGCCGACCACGTCGAACGGGTGGTTGCGGTAGACCAGCCGGGTCAGCCCGCCGCGGGTGCGGACCAGCACCGGCACCTCCTCACCCTCGACGATCAGAGGCTCCCGCGGGCCGCGCAGGTCGCGCTCGCAGTAGGGGGCGTGCTCCAGGAACTGCCCGTGCTTCGACAGGTAGCGCTTGGGCGGCCGGATGTGCCCGGCGGCCTCGATGGTGAAGGCCGTGACCCGGCCCTCGGGGACCCAGCGGTGGATGGTCCCGGTGGGGATGACGACGTAGTCGCCCTCGCCCGCCTCGATGACGCCGTAGGTCGACTCGAACCGGACCCGGCCGCTCGCGATGTAGACGCACTCGTCGCCCATGGAGTTGCGGTACAGCTCGCTGGGCGTCTCGGTCGCGACGTACGACATGCGGACGTCGGCGTTGCCGGCCAGCAGCCCGCGCCCGGTCACCAGGTCGCCGCCCACCGGGAGGTCCTGGGTGCGGAAGTGCCGGGGCGACAGCGGCAGGTTGGGCGCGAGCGCCGTCGCCGCCGTGGGCTCGACCGCCTCGGACTTGAGGATCGCCGTGGGCAGGTGGCGGTGGTAGAGCAGGGACGAGTCGCTGGAGAAGCCCTCCTCGCCCATCAGCTCCTCGGCGTACAGTCCGCCGTCGGGCCGCCGGAACTGCACGTGTCGCTTGCGGGGAACCTCTCCCACCATGCGGTAGTACGGCATGCGCCTCTCCGAGCCTGCAGAGGGTGACACAGAATGTCCGTTTATCGGACACTGCTGTCCTTTATACGTACAACCTTCCGTCACCCGGCCGGGCCCTGTCAAACATCCCCGCCGCACCCGGGGATCCCCGCCCGGCCGGGGTGTCACCGGTCCTCCCTCACGGGAGCCGGCCGTCTCACCGTGGTCGGCGGCACGGCACGGCACGGCACGGGCGAGGCGCTCGATCGTGGGTGGTGGCCCCCGGCGGGGGAGGCCGGTGCCGTAAGGACGTGTTCCCCAAGTTTCCGGACCCGTCGCGCCGCCGGGTGCGGACGGGAACGCGCCGCGTCCCATCGTCGAACCGTGACGGAACACACCTACGGCAACACCCCGGTCACGGCCCCAGAACCGGTCCGTGAGCCGGATCCGCCCTCGGCCCGGGAACCGGCCCCCGGACAGGAACCCGGAACCGACCGGCCCGCCCCCGGAGCCGGCCGGCCCGCCCCCGGAGCCGGCGGGTCCGCGTCCAGGATCGACGGGCCCGCGCGCGGCCCCCTCGCCCGGACGGCGGTGGCGTTCGCGCGACGCTGGCCCACCTGGCTGGCGATCGCCGTGGCGGCCGTCTCCGTCTCCGACATGGGGGACGGAGGCGAGTTCTCGGTGGTCCTGCCCCTGCTGGCGGCGGGGTACCTGACCGTCGCCGTCATCGGCCGCCCCGGCCTCACCTGGGGGGTGGTCATCGCCTTCACGGCCGTGGTGGTGCTGCTGGGGGTGATCGGCGTCGACCCCCGGCCGGTTCTGATCGCCGCCGCTTTCCTGGCCGCCGTGGCCGGCCTGGTGAACGGACGGTTGCGCGGCACGGGACTGCGCGCCGCGCAGCTGCCCGTGGCGCTCGGCTGCGTCGCGATCGCGCTGGGCGCCGCGTACCTCTCCCCGGATCTCGGACTGTTCCTGATGGCGGCCGGCCTGATCGGTCACGCCGTCGGGGACGCGTTCCTCTGGCGGGACGGGCGGGTGGTGGCGCGGTCGCTCGCCGAGTGGTGCGTCGTCTTCGACGTCATCGTCGGGGTGGCCGGACTGTGGGCCGCCCTGCGGTGAGGCCCGCGGCGGACCCCGGTGCGCGACGCGGGCGGGACGCCTTCCGGAGCAGCGGATGGGCCGGCTCCCGGGGGCTGGCCGTACCGTCATGGTCGATGGGAGTCGCCCGGCGGACGGGCCGGGGCGGCGCGGGTGAGGCGGGCGGCCGCGGCGCGGACGCGGTCGGCCAGCTCGGGCGGGTCCAGCACCTCGAAATCGACGCCGATGAGGATCAGGTGGGCGACCATGGCGTCCAAGGAGTCCGATCCGGTGGTCAGCAGGCACGTGCCGTCGGCGAGGTCCTCCAGGACGCCGACCGTCGGCGGCACGCGCCCGGCGACGGCGTCCGCCGGGGCGGCGAGCCGTACCCGGGCGGTGAAGGCGTAGGGGCCGGTGGACACGGAGGCGGCGACGAACGCGGCGGCGTCGGGAGGGTTCCGCGGGACGAAACGGGCGCCCGTCGGCCGTGGCGCCTCCATCCGGTCGACCCGGAAGGTCCGCCAGTCGTCGCGCAACAGGTCCAGGGCGACGAGATACCAGCGCTGCCCGGTGTGAACGAGCCGGTACGGCTCCACCGTACGGTCGCCGAAAACGCCGGCGGCGTCGCGGTAGGCGAACCGCAGCCGCTCCCGGTCGCGGCAGGCGCCGGCGAGGGTCGACAGCGCCGCGGAGTCCACCGCCGCGGCCCTGCCCGGCAGGTTCACGGTCGCGGCGTGCAGCGCGGTCAGACGGCGTCGCAGCCGCGCCGGGAGCAGCTGCTCCAGCTTGGCCAGCGCCCGCACCGAGGTCTCCTCCAGTCCGGTGACGGCTCCGCCGGCCGCCAGGCGCAGCCCGATCGCCACCGCGACGGCCTCCTCGTCGTCGAGCAGCAGCGGCGGAAGTGTGGCCCCGGCCTCCAGCCGGTATCCGCCCGCCACCCCCGGGGTGGCGCTGACCGGGTAGCCGAGCAGGCGCAGCCGTTCCACGTCGCGCCGGACGGTGCGGCGGGTGACGCCCAGCCGCGCGGCGAGCTCGGCGCCCGGCCAGTCCCGGCGCGACCACAGCAGGGACAGCAGCTTCAGCAGCCTGGCGGAGGTGTCGAGCGCCGGTGTGTGGGACATGGGCCGAGATTGCCAGAGATCGAGGACCGATACGGTCCTCGATCGTTTCTATCGTCCTGTCATGACCCATTCCGGTACGACCACTCATCCCGACACGACCCCGGACTGGAACGACCTGCTCCTCGACCAGCTCGAATGGCACTGGCGTCACCACCTCCGGCCCCGCCTCGACGGTCTGACCGACGATGAGTACCTCTGGGAGCCGGTCGCCGGCTGCTGGAGCGTACGGCCCCGCGCGGCCGGCGCCGCGTCCGGCACCGGCGCCGCGTCCGGCGTCATCGGGGACGGGGACTTCGCGATCGACTTCGTGCTTCCCGAGCCGAGTCCGCCGCCGGTGACGACGATCGCCTGGCGCCTCGCCCACGTCATCGTGGGCGTCCTGGGGGCGCGTACCGCCGCGCACTTCGGGGGACCCGCCGCCGAGTACGCGACCTTCCCCTACGCCGGTACGGCGGACGAGGCCCTGGGACAGCTCGACGAGGCGTACGCCGCCTGGGCGGACGGCGTGCGGGCGCTCGGCGCCGAGGGCCTGGCCCGACCCTGCGGCCCGGCCGAGGGGCCGTTCGCCGACTACCCCATGGCCGCGCTGGTGCTGCACATCAACCGCGAGGTCATCCACCACGGCGCGGAGGCGTTGCTGCTGCGCGACCTCTACCGCCACCGCGACACCCCGGGGACTCCGGCACCCTCCTGACCCCGAAGAACCGACGACCTCGGAGCGACGACCGGGCGGGGCGATGGATGGCGGAGCGGTGGCGGGTGCGCGGCCCGTTCGGGGCGCGCACCCGCTCGGCCGCGACGGGGCGGGGATCAGGCGGGGAAGTCCTTGGGGCTGATGTGCCTCGCGCGGGCGTTGCCGCCCCTGACCGGGTTGAGGGTCAGGGTCCAGCTCGTCGCGCTGGTGGAGGTCGTGGTGAACTTCAGCCGGCTGTCGAAGCGCTGGTAGGAGGCGCCCCGGGTGAACCTGCCCTTGGAGACGCTGAACCGGTAGCCGGTCGTGAAGTAGACCCGGTAGGTGCCGTCCTCGACCACGCTGGTCTTCGCGGTGGACCTGGCGCGGACGTAGAGGCTGATCGCCTTGGTCTTACCACGGACGAGGGTGACGACCCCGTCCCGCGCGGTGCCGTTCTTGATCTTCAGGACGCCCCGGCCGTCGCTGAGGCGGGCGTAGAGGAGCTTGCCGTTGGACGGCCGGGCCGTCGCGCCGGTCGGAGCGGACACGGTGACGGCGGACGCGGCGGGGGCCGCGGAGACCGGCGCGGTGGTCGCCGTGGCTGCGGCGGCGGCGGAGCCGGCCAGCAGGACGGAGGCGAGAACCGCTCCCGCCAGGGGACGAGGTCGAATCATTGCGACAATATGGCAAATCTTCTTTATCCGGTCAATGGAATTGTGGTCAATAGAAGATTTCGGCAAACCGTCGGGCTCGTGTCCCTTATTGCGATGAGCCGCTTTCCGTGCGGGGAATCCTCGACGGAAAGGGCATTCTTCCTGGGGGATCACGGGCACGGCCGGCGGTCCGGCGGGCTCCGCCGGACCGCGGGCCGGCGCCGTCCCGCCCCGCTGCCCGGCGGCGGGACGCCGATAATCGAAGCATGATCCCCGTACGGCGGGCCCGCTGATGGCGGCCGAATCCTCACAGACCCTGGAGCGCGGTCTCCGGCTGCTCCGCCTGCTGGCCGACGGCCGGCGCGGCCGTACCCCCACCGAGCTCGCGGCCGAGCTGGAGCTGAGCCGTCCGGTGGTCTACCGCCTGCTCACCACGCTCCAGAACGAGGGTTTCGTCCGCCGGGGCGGTGACGGCCGGGTGCACCTGGGGTTCGGGGTGCTCATGCTGGCGCGGGCCGTACAGCCGCTGCTCCGCGAGGGCGCCCTGCCGACGCTGCGCGGACTCGCCGAGGAGGTGGGCGCGACGGCACACCTGACCGTGGCCGAGGGGGACGACGGCCTGGCGGTGGCGGTGGTGGAGCCGACCTGGACCGACATGCACGTCGCCTACCGCGAGGGGTCCCGGCATCCGCTCGGCCGGGGCGCGGCCGGGCATGCCATCCTCGCCCTGCGGCAGGGCCGTACCGGCTATGTCGTCACCGAGGGTCAGCTCCAGGAGGGCGCCCGCGGCGTGGCGGCGCCCGTCACCGGTCTGCCCTGGTTGGAGGCGTCCGTCGGGGTCGTCGCCTTCACCCCGCTCGACCCCGCGGTGGTCGGCCCCCGGGTCGCCGCCGCGGCTGCCGAGCTGGGCCGCGCCCTCGCCTGACGGGAGTGACGGAGCGGGCCGGTGGGACGCAGGGAACCTGAGGACTTCCTGACAAAGCCTGTTGAGACAAGGATGATCCGGATAGAGTGCCAAACGATCGTTTTGACCGGCTTTACCCGGGAGCTTAAAGAATGCGACTCACTCTGCGGCGAACCCTGGCCGTCGGCGCCGTGCTCACGGTCATCGGAGCGGTGACCCCCGCGGTCGCCGCCTACTCCCAGGACGATCCCCGGAGCTGCAACGATCTGATGAGCGCCGACGCCCCGGCGTACGTGGTGTGCCACTGGCTGGCCAAGCCGGACGAGGCCCTCGACGTCGCGAGGTTCTGGATGAACAACGACAACGCCAACCTCAAGGACGCCACCCCGCTGCAGGGCAAGTTCATCGACTGCTCGGCCCCCGGCAACTACTGCGCGGAGCTCCAGGGCGACGGCGCGGTCGGCGACGACGGCTCCCCCCTCCCCGAGGACGCCGAGGACGGCGGGGCCCCCGAGTGCGAGAGCGGCCAGCAGTGCTCGACCGACGGGCACGGGATCGGCGGTGACGGCAGCGTGACCGGCCCCGACGACGGCAGCTTCACCGGCCCCGGGGGCACCGGCGCGAAGACGACGGCCACTCCGATGACCACCCAGGGCGCCCAGAGCACCCAGCCCGCCGTACAGGCTCCCAACGCCCAGGAGGTGACCGCGGCCGCGCAGACCCCCACCGGTCAGGCGGTGACCGCCGCCCGGGGCGGCGGGCTGCGCGTCTGGCTCGACACCGAGCTGGCCGACGACTGGAAGGCGGGTCCGGCGAACTTCGCCGCGGCCGTCAAGCGCATCGCGGCGCTGGCCGCGCGGCCCGAGGTGACCGGGATCCGCTTCACCTCGCAGCTGGGCTACAACAAGACGTTCGCGACGGACGCCGAGGTCAGCGCCTTCGTCACCGGCGCGTCGGCCGCGCTGCGCCAGGCGGCCCCGGGCAAGCGGCTGGGCGTTCACACGGTCGTCCCCGAGCTCGCCTGCGGCGCCGACGCCGCCTGCAAGACCGAGATGACCAAGCGGTACCCGCTGCTCGCCCCCGAGAAGGTCGAGGGCTACGTGAACGCGGCGCGGATCGACCAGATCTCCCTGGACACCGGCCTGCTGTACGGCGGCTACCAGACCTGGAAGATCGACGCCGCGCAGGCGCACCGCAACCAGTGGATCCAGGTCCGCGCCCGCGCCTGGGACGTCCTGACCCAGGTGGCCGCGGAGGAGACCGGCCTCGTCGGCCAGGTCGCTCCCGAGCAGGTCGCGACGCGGGTGTCCGCGCCGGTCAAGGACGGCGCCGCCCAGCAGGTGAACCTCTGGACCCGCATCCGGACCGCCCAGGGCGCGGTGAACCGGCTGACCGCCTGGGACGAGCTGAAGAAGCTCGGCCCGATCCAGCGCCGCATCGCGGCCGTCTACGACCCGGCCACGCCGGAGACCGACGCGGCCGGGGACCTGAAGAAGCTCTCCGAGGTCGTCAGCCAGGTGTATCTCACCACCGCCTGACGACCACCCGGTCACCGTCCGGGCGCCGCTCCGGTGGACCCGGACGGCGAACCCGGATGGCGGGCCGGCGGTCGATCCACGACCGATCAGAGAATGATCCGCGACGCCTCGCCGGTTCTCCGGCGGGGCGTCCGTCATGCGGGGCCCAAACCCCTCCTTGCCGTCATGTTCCCGCACAAGCGAGACTCGTCCGGCCGCCTCCGTCCATCGCCCCCACCGGGGGCGAATAGGCGAGCCTGCCGAGCAACACAGGCAATCTCCCCCCTTGCGCCCGGGTCGGGCACGGGTCATTCCTGCGGCCGGGCCAAAAAAGCGTCAACCTTCCGCCGGGCCGATCGGCGCGATCGGCCCGTGGAGGTCGGAACGGGGTCGACCGGCCGTCATCGGAGCATTCGGCGGGCCGCCGGGGCTACCCGCGTCCGGTCCAGGAGATCTCCCTGATCGTTCATCATTCGTCCTGGTTCCGTGGTCGTTCGCGGGATTTCCCGGGCACGCCGACGCTCCGGGGGGCGTCGGCGCCCGGATCTACCCTTGGAGTCGTTTGAGTGCTACGGCGGGGCGGCCATTTCACGGCCGGCCGTGCCGAGATACCGGTCGATCCGGGTGAATTCAGGAAGAAGGCGTTCCCAGGTGCGCGCGAATTCGGAGAGAATACTCGTTGTCGGGGCCGGTGTAAGCGGATTGACGACCGCCCTGTGTCTGGCCAGAGAGGGTTTCCTGGTCACCGTCGTCGCGGACAGATTCGCGCCCGACATCGTATCGGTCGTCGCGGGGGCTTTGTGGGAGTGGCCGCCGGCGGTGTGCGGTTACCACCACGACGAGATATCGCTCGCCCGGTCCAAGGACTGGTGCGTCACCTCGTACCGGATGTTCGACGAGATGGCCCGTGCCAAGGTGCCGGGAGTGGCCATGCGAAGGTCCAATTTCTATTTCCGGCACCGTGTCGAGGAGAACCCGCATGATCTGCACAAGATGCGGGAGCTCGCCGGGAAGGTCCGCGGTTTCCTCCGCGACCCGGCGCTCGCCGGGCGCAACGGCGTGAGCCCCGGCTACGGCGTGGTCGACGCCTACTCCCACCTGGCACCCGTGATCGACACCGACCAGTACATGGCGTGGCTGACGCGCGAGGTCGTCGGTCACGGCGTACGGGTGGTGCGGCACCGCGTCGAGGGCCCGCTGGCGGCCCGGCGGGCCGAGCTGTGCGAGCGGTTCGGCGCCGGACTGGTCGTCTGCTGCGCGGGTCTCGGCACCGCCGAGCTGCGCGGCGTCCCCATGTACCCGCTGCGCGGCGCGCTCGTCCGGGTCCGCAACGGGGGCCTGCGCGGTCCCCGGATCGAGGAGGCCCACTGCGTCTCCCACGACGAGCGCCACGACGAGCAGGACATCGTCTTCATCGTTCCGCGTAACCAGGATCTCCTCGTTCTCGGCGGGCTGGCGGAAAAAGACGAGTGGGACACCGGAGTCGATCTGGAGAACCACGCCCCCATCCGTGAGATGTACGAGCGGTGTCTCGCGTTCATGCCCGCGCTGCGCCGCGCCAGGATCGATCCCGACGAGCCGGTTCGGGTCGGACTGCGCCCGTTCCGCGGCGAGAACGTCTGCCTGGAATGGGACGAGGAAGACCAGGTCGTTTACAACTTCGCGCACGGCGGAGCCGGATTCAGCTTTTCCTGGGGATGTGCCCGGGAGGCCGTCGGACTGGTGCGCACGGCCGTGGAGGAGCGGCGGTACTCGCGCTCCTTCTGAGCGTTCTCCCTTAGCGTGGATGGGCGTGGAAAATGCGAAAGACCATCAACTGTCTGCTGACGGTGAATGCGACTCTCCTGCTGACGGCGGTCCTGCCGTTCCGGCTCGCACCCGGCGACGTCGCGACGGCGCGTCCTCCGGTGCCCGGGAGCTCCGCGGGGCCCCCGGGTTCCGCGAGCACCACGGGTTCGCCGGTCGCCCCGGGCGCCCTGGCGGCCCCGCCGGGACGACCGGTGAATCCGGGGCGACCGGCCTCCGGCCGCGGGCGCGCCGCCGTGAGGCTCCCGGTCCTGCGGTTCGGCGCGGAGGGGGCGATCGTCCTCGCGGTCCAGCGGAGGCTGGGCCGGCTGGGGTTCGCCGCGGGTCCGCCCGGTCCCACGTACGGCCCCGCCATGCGCGCGGCCGTGTGGGCCTTCCAGAAGGCGAACGGGCTGTCCCCGGTCGACGAGGTGGACGGCCCCACCTGGCACGCGCTCGCCCACCCCGCACGGATCAGGCCGCTGGTGCCGTCCGGCGGTCCCACGCGGGTGGAGATCGACCTGCGCCGCCAGTTGCTGACCGTATGGCGGAACGGCAGGCCCGAGCTGGTCACCCACATCTCCACCGGCAATGGCGAGCACTACTGCGAGAAGGGCCACTGCGGGGTGGCGGTCACGCCGACCGGCGACTTCCGCGCC
The DNA here is from genome assembly GCF_040653115.1 of Streptosporangium sp. NPDC048047. Taxonomy (NCBI): domain Bacteria; kingdom Bacillati; phylum Actinomycetota; class Actinomycetes; order Streptosporangiales; family Streptosporangiaceae; genus Streptosporangium; species Streptosporangium sp. NPDC048047. The sequence continues at coordinate 128,722 of NZ_JBEZNH010000007.1, forward strand.
TGGCTGCGGACGCCCGGGTGGACCAGCGGGCCGCTGGGCGACCAGTTCTACACGGTCTACTTCAACGGCCAGATCGGCTTCCACGGTTCCGAGAAGGTGCCCCGGCACCCGGCGTCGCACGGATGCATCCGCGTTCCGCTCCACAACGCCAGGCCGATCTACGACATGATCCGGCCCGGGGACCCCGTCTACGTCCGCAGGCCCGAGCCCGCGCGTGAACGGCCGAAAAGCCGGCGCACCTGAAAACGGCGGATGGAAATGTCCGAGAAAGAGATGAAACGGGCGTGCCGCCGCCGACGGACGGTGATTCCGGCAGGTGTCACGGCCCGGAGGGCCGGGAATGGACCTGACCTGCGTCCGGTCCGTGGCTGGCCCGTCGTGGCCTGCAAGGGGGATCCGCGGGCCGGGCGCTCATCCGCGCCCGGCACGGCCGGTGGAGAGCGGGGCGGGACGGGGCGTCCGCCCGCCCTACCGGAGGTATCCGGCGAACTCCTCGAGCGAGATGCGTCCGTCGCCGTCCTGGTCGAGTTTGGCGATGGCGGCACGGGCCGCCTCGGGGGTGACCGGCTGGCCGAGCACCTCCATGAGGCGGGTGAACTCCTCAACCGAGATCAGGCCGTCGCCGTCGACGTCGATGATCTTAAAAGTCGTCGCGTAGTCGTCCGTCATGGGCGCGTCCGCCTTTCGGTAGCGGGGGATCGGGCGTCAAGCACATTAGCGGGCGGCCGCGGCTCTGGGGAGAGCGCGGTCCCCGGTCCACTCCCCGGAGGATCCGCCGGAAAACCCCCTGGAAGCCTCTGGGGGAAGCCTCCGGGGGGACTTCCCCCGGAGAGCCTCGGGAGAGTCCCTCGGGGGCCCCGCCGAGAGGCCGTCCCGCCGGGGGCGCCGGTGCTCCCCCTGCTTCTCCGGTTACCTTTCACTTTGGAATGATGTACGGCTTTCCGCCTTTTTAGCTGCTTCATCGATGTTGTCGGCATCGGGCGTGATAAGGCATTTGGCGGTGCTGTTGGGACGTTAAGGACATCTGCTTTTATTCGACGTTTTGTGGGGGTGATGGGTAAAGAAACGCGCTCTCCTTGTCAGGTGCGTCAAACGATTCCGGGGGGCACTGTTTCCTGATTCCCCGCCATGGTTCAAAAGTGCCCGCACCGGGTTTTTTGCGAGCGTGGGAAGAGTAGAGAAGACGTCGTGGCTACCCTTATGAAAAGCGTCCTGGCGAGCGGTGCACTCGCCGGGGCCGTCCTCACTCAGGCGTCCGCTCCGGCGTTCGCCGACACCACAGCACCCAAGCAGGTGCCGAAGCAGGTGCAGAGCAGTAAGGCGGATCCTGACCCCTTCTGCGGCGACAGCCCGCTCATGGTGACCTTCCACACGTTCTGTATTCCGTCGGGGGGAACGGCGGTGCCTCTTCCCGCCCCCACCCCGCCGACGGTCGCTCCCACTCCGCCCGTGGCGGCAGGCAACTACATCCTGCTGTGCAGGTGGCTTCGCCTTCCCGAATCGCTCTGTGCCGTTCCCCCCGGTCCTCCCGGACCCCAGGGCCCGGCCGGTCCGCAGGGTCCGCCCGGACCGGTGGGTCCGCAGGGCCCGGTCGGTGCGCAGGGTGACACCGGTCTGCAGGGTCCGGCGGGCCCGCAGGGTCCGGCCGGCCCGGTCGGCCCGGCGGGTGCGGTCGGTCCGCAGGGCGGCGTCGGTCCGCAGGGCCCGGCCGGTCCGCAGGGTCCGGAAGGCCCGCAGGGTGCGCAGGGCGAGCCCGGGCCCGAGGGCCTGCCCGGACTGCCGGGCCCGGCTGGTCCCGCTGGCCCGGCTGGTCCCGCTGGCCCGGCTGGTCCCGCTGGCCCGGCTGGTCCCGCCGGTCCGGAGGGCCCGATGGGTCCGATGGGCATGACGGGTCCGCAGGGTGAGCCCGGTCTGCCCGGTGCGCCCGGTGCGCCGGGTGAGCCCGGTCCGGCGGGTCCGCAGGGTCCGGAGGGCCCGGCCGGTCCGGCGGGTCCGCAGGGGCTGCCCGGTGACGTCGGCCCGGCGGGTCCGCAGGGTCCGGCGGGTGACACCGGTCCGGCCGGTCCGCAGGGTGAGCCCGGTCTGCCCGGTCTGCCCGGTGCGCCCGGTGCGCCGGGTGAGCCCGGTCCGGCCGGTCCGCAGGGTCCGGAAGGCCCGATGGGTCCGATGGGCATGACGGGTCCGCAGGGTGAGCCCGGTCTGCCCGGTGCGCCGGGTGAGCCCGGTCCGGCGGGTCCGCAGGGTCTGCCCGGTGACGTCGGCCCGGCGGGTCCGCAGGGTCCGGCGGGTGACACCGGTCCGGCCGGTCCGCAGGGTGAGCCCGGTCTGCCCGGTCTGCCCGGTGCGCCCGGTGCGCCGGGTGAGCCCGGTCCGGCCGGTCCGCAGGGTCCGGAGGGCCCGATGGGTCCGATGGGCATGACGGGTCCGCAGGGTGAGCCCGGCCTGCCCGGCCCGCAGGGTGAGCCCGGTCTCGCCGGCCCGCAGGGTCCGGAAGGCCCGCAGGGGCTGCCGGGTCTGCCCGGTGAGCCCGGTCCCGCCGGTCCGCAGGGACCGATCGGCCCCCAGGGCGACATCGGCCCGATCGGTCCGCAGGGTCCGGTCGGTCCGCAGGGTGACATCGGCCCGATCGGTCCGGAAGGTCCCCAGGGTCCGCCCGGACCCGAGGGCCCGCAGGGCCCGCCCGGGCCCGCCGGAACGCCCGGTGTGTCCGGTCCGCAGGGACCTGGGGGGCGCGTGACCGTGGTCTACCCGCCCAAGCAGGTCGTCTACCCGAGGCCGCTGGTGTACACGCAGCCGGTGGTCTACACCCGTCCCGTCGTAGGGGTCGTCCGTGCCTACCCGATCGGCGCGGTCTGCACCACCACGATCGTCCCGCTGTGCTGATCCCGCCGTCCTGAGCGGGATCGTCCCGGTCCGCCGGTCGTGAGAGACGCCGGAGGGCCCCGCGAAGGGCCCTCCGGCCGACGGGTCGCACATGTGACCGGCGCGTCGGCGGAGCGGGCGGGTACCGGACGAACGAGAAGGCGCGGGCTTCACGGCCCGCGCCTTTCTCGTGCGGGCCCGGGTCCCGCGCCTTTCCCGTGCGGGCCCGGGTCCCGCGGCTTTCCCGTGCGGGGCCGGGTCCCGCGGCTTTCCCGTGCGGGCCCGGGTCCCGCGGCTTTCCCGTGCGGGGCCGTACCCCGTGGTCAGGACCGTCCACGCGGGCCGTACCCCATGGTCCGTGTCCTCCGCGCGGGGCGGCCGTACCCCGTGGCCGGCGCTCTCCGGGCGGGACCGTGCTCCGCGGTCCCGCGCTTCCCTCATGAAAGGGCCAAGCGAGGGTAGTGCGGATGTATGCGAATGACCTACACAGCCGACCTCTGGTGGAAGAACGCCGTCGTCTACTGCCTTGACGTCGAGACCTACAAGGACGGCAACGGTGACGGCATCGGCGATTTCCGGGGGCTCGCCCAGGAGGTCGACCATCTCTCCCGGCTCGGGGTGACCTGCATCTGGCTGATGCCGTTCTACCCGACCGAGGACCGCGACGACGGCTACGACATCACCGACTTCTACTCGGTGGACCCACGGCTCGGCACCCTGGGCGACTTCGTGGAGTTCATGCGCACGGCCAGGGACCGGGGGATCCGGGTGATCGCCGACCTGGTGGTCAACCACACCTCCGACCAGCACCCCTGGTTCAAGGAGGCCCGCTCCAGCCGCGACTCGGCCAAGCGGGACTGGTACATCTGGCGTGACGAGCCCGCGGAGTTCGATCCGAAGGCGATCGTCTTCCCTGACAAGGAGGACAGCCTCTGGGAGCTCGACAAGAAGACCGGGCAGTACTACTACCACAGCTTCTACCGCTTCCAGCCCGACCTGAACACCGCCAACCCCGAGGTGCGCGACGAGATCGCCCGCATCCTCGGCTTCTGGATGGAGCTGGGGCTGTCCGGGTTCCGGGTGGACGCGGTGCCGTTCCTGATCGAGGACATCTCCGGCGACCCGCACGAGTTCCTCGCCGACCTGCGGGCGTTCATGAACCGCCGCGACGGCACCTCGATCCTGCTCGGCGAGGTGAACCTGCCCTACCCCGACCTGATGAAGTACTTCGGCGACGGCAACGGCGACGAGGTCACCATGTGCTTCGACTTCATCGCCATGCAGCGGTTCCACCTGTCGATGGCCCGCCAGGACCCCCGGGCGCTGGCGGCCGCCCTGCGCGAGCGGCCCAAGGAACCGGACGACTCCCAGTGGGCCATGTTCGTCCGCAACCACGACGAGCTGACCCTGGACAAGCTCACCGAGGCCGAGAAACAGGAGGTCTTCGACGCGTTCGGCCCCACGAAGGACATGCAGGTGTACGACCGGGGGCTCCGCCGCCGCCTGCCGCCGATGCTCGACGGGGACCCGCGCCGGCTCAAGCTGGCCTACAGCGTGCTGTTCTCCCTGCCGGGCACTCCGGTGCTCTTCTACGGCGAGGAGATCGGTCTCGGCGAGAACCTCAAGGGCGAGGGCCGGATGGCCGTCCGGGTTCCGATGCAGTGGTCTCCCTCCGGCGGCTTCTCGCCCGACCCGAAGGTCTCGGTCCCCTCGCCCACCGGGAAGTTCGGCCCGCGGAACGTCAATGTGAGCGACCAGCGCCGCGACCCCGACTCGCTGCTCAGGTGGATCATGTTGCTGATCGAGCGCTACCGGGAGTGCCCCGAGCTGGCCTGGGGCGACTACGAGGTGCTGGACACCGGGGACGACGCCGCCGTGCTGGCCCACCGGGCCGACGCCGAGGGCGGAGCCGTGATCGCGGTGCACAACTTCGCGGGCCGCGAGGCGAACGTGGAGCTCGTCCTGGAGGGTCTCGACCACTGCGACACGCTCGTCGACCTGCTGGTGGACGGCACGCATGACCTCCCCAAGAGCGGCAAGCTCACGTTCACGCTGGAGCCGTACGGCACGCGCTGGCTCCGCGCCACTCCGCGCGACGCGGCGCCGGAGGACAGCTCGGCCAAGAACCGGTGACCCCGGCCCGGACGCCCGCCTGGGATCACCGGGCGTCCGGGTCGCGGCCTTCCGAGGGCCAGGCGAGCATGGCGAGGTCGGCGACGCGCTCCAGCTCCTCGCGGCCGGCGCCGTCGCGGGCCTGGGTGGACATGCCCTGGAGGACACCGGCGTAGAAGGTCGTCAGCGCGACGACGTCGGTGTCCGCCGGGAGCCGGCCCGCCGCGACGTCCCCGGCGATTCGCTCGGCGATCGCCGCCTTGCCCGCCTCCCTGAGGCGGCGCATGTACCCCTCCACCTCCGCCGACCCCGGGCCGCAGTTGACCGCCGCGCTGATCACCAGGCAGCCGGGCGGGTGGGACGGGTCGGTGTACTCCGCGGCGGCGGTGCGGAGGAACCGGGCGATCGCGGCCCGGCCGGTCGCCTCCTCGCGCAGCGCCCGTGACGTGAAGGCGCCGTGGGTGCGCTGGTAGCGCTCGACCACCTCGTCGAACAGCCGCCGCTTGTCGCCGAAGGCGGCGTACAGGCTGGGCGGGCGGATGCCCATGGCCGCGGTGAGCGAGGCGATCGAGGTCGCCTCGTAGCCGTGCCGCCAGAACTCCAGCAGCGCGCTCTCCAGCGCCGCGTCCCGGTCGAACTCGCGTTGCCTCCCCATGCCCCAAGTGTAGCGACCGTTAAAGAATCGTGTTACGGTTCTTTCTGTAGCGAGCGCTACAGAAAAGAGGAGGGCGACATGAGGACAGCTCTGGTGACGGGTGCGAGCCGGGGGATCGGCCGGGCGATCGCGCTGCGGCTGGGACGGGACGGCGTGCGGGTGGCCGTCCACTACGCCAGGGACGAGGCGGCGGCGAAGGGGACGGTCGCGGACATCACCGGGGCCGGGGGCCGGGCCTTCGCCGTACGGGCCGAGCTGGGCGTGCCCGGCGACGTGGACACGCTCTTCGCCGCGCTGGAACCGGAGATCGACGGACTGGACATCCTGGTCAACAACGCCGGGATCAACGCCTCGGTCCCGATCGAGGAGCTCACGCCCGAGCTGTACGACAGGGTCTACGCGGTGAACGTCAAGGCGCCGCTCTTCATCATCCAGCGGGCGCTCCCGCTCATGCGGGACGGCGGGCGCATCGTCAACATCACCTCGGGGGTGGTCAGGATCGCCTTCCCCGGGACCATCGCCTACTCCGGGACCAAGGCGGCGATCGAGGTGATGGGCCAGGCCCTCGCCAAGCAGCTCGGGCCGCGCGGGATCACGGTGAACTCGGTCGCCCCCGGGTTCGTCGACACCGACATCAACGCCGACTGGCTGCGCGGCGACCCCGAGGCCGAGGCGTTCGCGGCGAGCCACGCCGCCCTGGGCCGGGTCGGCACGCCCGAGGACGTCGCCGACGTGGTGGCCTTCGTCGCCTCCGACGACGCCCGCTGGGTCACCGGCTCCACCCTCGACGCCACCGGTGGCTCCGGTCTCTGACCGGAGCCGGCTCCATCGGCGGCGTCAGGGGTGGCGCTGCTGGTGACGGGGGTCGCGCTTGGTCTTGAGCTTGTCGAGCTGCTGGATGAGGTCGTCGCGGACCTCGTTCAGCGCCGAGGTCATGTCCTCCTCGCCCGAGGTGGCCACCAGCGGGTCGGTGCCCGCCAGCCGGCACTCGAGGGTGACCTTCTGCTCGGCCCGGTCGCGGTTCTTGACGTTCAGCAGCAGATCCACCGAGCCGAGGGGATGGGAGCGCAGCCGCTTCTCCAGCGGGGTGAACCGTTCCACGATGCCGGGACGCTCGTCGTCGGCGAAACCCGTGCCGAGATAGAGCCGCTCATCGACGATGTTCACCTGCTCCTCGCCCGCGCTCTTCATCGTCATGGATCCTCCTACCAGCTCGGTGTCTTCTCGTCATGTGGTCCGGCGGCCGAGGAGCCGTTCCCGGCGCCGCGCCGTGCGTCGCCGCGGTCCCGGCCCTTCCCGCTTTCCGCATCGGACCCCGTCGTCCCGGCCGGGCCGCACCCGGCCGCCGACGGTTGTGCTGGCCGTACCCGGCCGTCGGCGGACTATGCGGGGCGTCCCCGGGAGGCCGGGCCGGGCCGGTCCGGGTCCGGTACGGCGTCGTCCTGACGGGCGAATATGCTTCGCATGACCGGAACCAGGCATTGAGCAGAACCTAAAAGGAGAAATCAGCCGTGTACAAGGAGTTCGCAGTCGAAGCCGTGGTGTGGCTGATCCCCGTCATCGTGCTGCTCGGCCTGGCATTCATGATCACTGCTTGATCCGGGCGCGGGCACGGGCCCGGTGGGGGCGACGGCCCCCGAACGCCTGCCGGACGCCGGTCACCTCCCGCCGGGGAACACCGGATCGGCGACCGTGGAGGGGGAGGGATCACGAACCTCCAGGTCGCCCGTGCATCGCGGGACGTCTCCGCCGGGAACTCCATCGGGAACGGGGCCCGGCGACACCGGGCGGTGACCTGCGCGTTGCCGAATTGATCTTTTTCAGGGAAAAATCCTGAAATAAGGGAAAGAGCATTGTCACCGCCCTCGGCTCTCCCCTTTAATCGGATCTTGCGAAAGATCTGATCAGGGACCGGGAAGATGATCGACGGGCATCGCACGGCGCAGACCGCGATCCAGACCATCCTCCGGCTCACCAATCTCCTGATGGCGGGCAGGCGCGTGGCCGTCCTCGGGCGGGAGCCGGAACTGGCCGCGTGCCTCCGCGCGATGGGCGCGCAGACCCTCCTCACCGACCCGGCGGCCGCCCTCGACGGCCATCGGGTCCTGCCGGAGGAGGAGGCGGTGGCCGTCGCCGACATGGTGATCGGAGCCGGTGAGCGGCACCTCTCCCTGTTACGCGACGGGACGATCCTGGTCCTCGCCGGCCCGCCTCCCGGCACCGGAGAGGCCGTCGGGAGCGTCTCCGCCGGGGGACGGGCGGACGGGACCGGAACCCGGCAGGCGGACGGGGCCGGAACCCGGCAGGCGGACGGAACCGGAACCCCCGCCGCGGTGGCCGGCCTCCCACCCGGACTCCGGGGGACGCGCGTCCGCGACGGCGTCACCGCCTACCGCCTCGACCCCGCCCGCGAGGTGTTCGTGCTGGACATGGCGTGCTGACCGACATCAGGGACGCCTCCCTGGCGGCACGCGGGGCGGACCGGATCGCCTGGGCCCGGCGGTTCATGCCGGTGCTGGACGCGGTCACCGGGCGGCTCGACCTCACCGGCCGCCGGATCGGCCTGGTGCTCGTGCTGGAGCCCAAGACCGCGAACCTGGCGCTGGCCCTCGCCGGAGCCGGGGCCGAGGTGATCGTGACCTGCGCGGCGGGCGAGACCGACGACGAGGTGGCGGCGGCCCTGGCCGCCGAGGGGATCTCCGTACTCGCGCGTTCCGACGCCTCGCCCGACCAGGACCTCGGCTTCGCCCGGCGCGTGCTCCGCGCCGGACCTGACGCCCTGGCCGACGACGGCTCCCGCGTCGTACGGCTGGCCCACGCCGAGGACCTGGTCGGGAACCTCGCCGGGGCGGCCGAGGAGACCACCAGCGGCCTGCGCCCCCTGCGGGTGATGGCGGCCCGGGGCGAGCTGCGGATACCCGTGCTGGCCGTGAACGACGCCCGCTCGAAGTACCTGTTCGACAACGTCCACGGGACCGGCCAGTCGTGCGTGATGGCCGCGGCGGACCTGACCGGGCTCCGGCTCGCCGGGTCGGTCTGCGCGGTGGCGGGCTACGGCCACGTCGGCCAGGGCGTGGCCCGCTACGCCCGCGCGCTCGGAGCCCGCGTCCTGGTGTCCGAGGTGGACCCGTTCGCCGCGCTCCGCGCCCACCACGACGGCCACGAGGTCCTCCCGCTGACGGAGGCGTGCGCGCAGGCCGATCTGGTGTTCTCCGCGACCGGTGTCGCGCGCACGATCACCGGCGGGCACCTGCGGGCGATGCGGCCCGGCACGGTGGTCGCGGTCGCCGGGGGAGTGCCGGACGAGGTCGAGGTGGCGGAGACGCCGCCGGGCGTGACCGTGCTCGCGGACGGGGAGTGCGTGAACTGCGCCGCTGCGGAGGGGAACCCGATCGAGATCATGGATCTGTCGCTGTCGGTTCAGGCGCTCGCCCTGGAGCACCTGCTGGCGTACGGTCCCGCGCTGGAGCCGGCCGTCCACCCCGTGCCGGAGGAGCTCGACGAACGGATCGCCCGCGCCAAGCTGTGCGCGCTGGGCGTCGCCCTCGACGAGCCGTCCGCGTCCCAGCGGGACTTCCTGGGGAAGGGCCTGTGATCGTCGAGGTCGCGGGCGCCTCGGTCCGCTACCGCTCCACCGGCCAGGAGGTGCTCTCCGAGGTGGACCTCGCCGTGGGCCCGGGAGACCTGACCCTGGTCAGCGGTCCCTCGGGCGGCGGGAAGAGCACGCTGCTGCGGCTGCTCAACGGGCTCATCCCGCACGCCTATCGGGCCGAGGTCACCGGCGACGTCGTGGTCGGCGGACGGCCGGTGGCCGCGCAGAGCGTCAGGGAGCTGTCCACCGTCGTCGGCACGCTGCTGCAGGACCCGCGCAAGCAGATCGTCGGCACCGTCGTCGACGCCGAGCTGGCCTTCGGCCCGGAGAACCTGGGCCTGCCCAGGCCCGAGATCCGCCGCCGCATCGCGGAGGTCACCGAACGGGTGGGCATCCGGCACCTGCTCGGCAGGCCCACCGCCGAGCTGAGCGGCGGCGAGCTGCAGATGGTCGCCTTCGCCGGGGTCCTGGTGATGCGGCCCCGGGTGATCCTGGTGGACGAACCGCTGGCCAACCTCGACACGGAGGCGAGCCTGAGGCTGATGCGGGAGCTGCGCCGGTTCGTCGACGACGGCGGCGCCGCGCTGGTCGTCGAGCACCGGGTCGAGGAGATCCTCCGCTTCGCGCCCAGCCGGGTCCTCTACCTCGCGGAAGGACGGGTCCGGTACTCGGGTGACGTGCCCGGTTTCCTGGCCACCGCGCCCGTGGAGCACGTGAAGCTGCCCTTCGAGACGCTGGTGGCCCGCGCCGCCGAACTGCCCGCCGCGCCGGCCCTCCCGGGCCGGGAGACCGCGGCTTCCGGCCACACGCCCGGCCACACGCCCGGTCATGGGCCCGGCCGCGGGACCACGGCGCCCGGCTCCGCGCCGGGCGGGGAGGCCGCGCGGCTCGGCTACCGGGGCGCGGCCCTCGGATACGGCGCGCGGACCGTGCTCGACGGCGTGGACCTGGCGCTCGGACCGCGTGAGCGGGTCGCGATCCTCGGACGCAACGGGGCGGGCAAGTCCACCCTGCTGCGCGCCGCCGTACGGCTCCTGGAACCGCTGCGCGGCGACGTCACGGTGGACGGCGCGCCGGTCACCGAGCGGTCGACGCTGGAACTGGCGACCACCTTCGGCTACGTGTTCCAGAACCCCGGGCAGGCGCTGTTCTGCGCGACGGTCCGCGACGAGCTGGCGTTCGGCCCGCGCAATCTGGGCCGGTCCGCCGAGGAGATCGAGCGGGTCTCACGGGAGGTGCTGCGCTCCATGCTCCTCGACGACGAGGCCGACGTCATGGAACGCGCGCCGCGCACCCTCTCGTTCGGCCAGCAACGCCGTCTCACCGTCGCCCTGGCCCTGGCCATGCGGCCCCGCACGCTCATCCTCGACGAGCCGACCGCCGGGCAGGACCTGCTCAGCACCACGCGGTTCATGACGCGGGTCCTGGACGCCGCCGAGAGCGTCTACTTCATCACCCACGACGTCGACCTGGCACTGACCTCCGCCGACCGCGTCGTCGTGGTCGACGAGGGCCGGATCGTCGCCGACGCCGCCCCCGCGGCGCTCGCCGGGGACTCCGGACTGTGGTCGCGTGCCGGACTCCGGGAGACGAGTCTGGTCCGGGCCGTCCGCGACCGCGTCCGGGACGGGGAAGCGGTCCCTCACCCGTTCGATCTCGCGCGCCTCACCCCCCACCAGGAAGGAAGCACACACCCATGAGCACCGAGGCACTGCCACCGCGCTCGTCGCAGTGGGCGGTCAACTCCAGAACGGTCGTGTTCGGCGCCGTCGGCGCGGCGCTCTACGCCGTGCTCGGTCTGATCAGCATCGTCATCCCCGGCACCCAGAACGTCGCCGTACGGCCCGCGTTCGCCCTGGTGCCGTTCTTCGGCAAGCGGTTCGGCGTCATCGCGGGCTTCTTCACCGGCTTCGTCGGAAACCTCATCATCGACCTCATCCAGGGCGGCGGCCTCACGTACTGGAACTGGAGCGTGGCCAACGGCCTGGTCGGCGCGGTGGCCGGGCTGATCTTCGCCGCGATCCCGCCGATCGCGAACGAGTTCGTCCGGATCGTGGTCACCGCCCTGGGCGCGCTCGCCGCGACGGCGATCGGCCTGCTGTTCGTGATCACCGACATGTTCCTGATCGCGAACACGAGCTTCGACACGTTCCTCTTCTCCAACTACCTGCCCGCACTGCTGACCAACGGCCTCGCGGTCGTCATCCTGACCCCGGCGCTGGACGCCGCCTGGGAGCCGCTCGCCAAGCGGGCCGGGCGCTAGCCGATGGACGTCACGCCACGGTATCTGGGTGCGGGCTCCTTCCTCGCGCGGCGTGATCCGCGCGTGCTCCTGCTGGTGCCGGTGCTCTATCTCGTGGCGGTGGCGAACATCGCGGACCTGCGGGGCATGCTCCTGTGCGCCGCGGTGGCCCTGGTCTACTACCGCGCCGCGCGCATCCCGTGGCGCGAGGTCAGGGCCAACTGGTTCTTCGTGCTGTTCTTCACCACGATGCTGGTGCTGGTGAACAGCGTCTTCACCCCCGCGGACACCCGGTCCGGGGCGGGGGAGGCGCTGTTCGCCATGCCGATCACCGGGACCGAGGTCCGCGTGGTCACGCTGTCCTACGCGGCCGACCTGCTCGTCCGCTACGGCTCGCTGGCCGCGGTCGGCTTCCCCGTGGCCTTCGCCATCGCCCCCACCGACTTCGGCGTCGCCTTCGCCCGGCTCCGGCTGTCGCAGCGCCTCGCCTACGGCGTGGACCTGACGTTCCGTTTCCTGCCGTCCACCGCCGTCGCGATCCGGGAGACCATCGACGCCCAGCGGGTGCGCGGCTACGACCACAGCCGCAGCCGCAACCCGATCAGGAAGCTCGCCTCGCTGCGGCCGATCGTCGTCCCGGTGACGGTGAACGCCCTCGTCGACGCCGAGGACACCGTCAACGCCATGGACCTGCGCGGTTTCGGCGCCAAGCACCGCACCTGGATGCGCGAGCTCGGCTTCGACCGCGCGGACCGCCTGGTCCTGGCCGCCTTCGCCGCGCTCGCCGCGGTGATGACCGCCGCCAAGGTGTGGGGACCGTTCGGCGAGGTGTGGATTCCGTGATCCACTCCGCGCCGCTGGTCCTCCCGGTCAGCGCCCCCTTCGTCCGCGACGCCGCCCTGGTCGTACGGCACGGCCGCGTCGCCGCGCTCGGCCCGCGCCGGGAGATCCTGGCCGCGTGGCCCGGTGAGGCGGAGACCCGCTGGGAGGGGATGCTCGTCGCCGGGCTGGTCAACGCGCACACCCACCTGCAGTACACGCACATGGCCGAGGTGGGGCGGCGCCCCCACGCCTCCTTCGAGGAATGGTCCACGGCCTTCGACGAGGTCTACCACGCCCTCTCCTCGACATCCTCGACCTCTGCGGATCCTCCCGCCGCCTCTCCCGTCCCGGAGCCCGGGGCCTCCGGCGCGGCCTGCGCCGGACCGGCCGGCTGGGCCGCCGCCGCGCGGGACGGCGCCCGGTGGCTGCTGCGGTCCGGCACCACCTCGGCGGCCGACGTCGTCACCGACCTCGCGGCGGCGCACGCGTTGCGCGAAGCGGGGCTGGGCGGCCTGCCGTACCTGGAGACCCTCGGCGACACCGACGCCGACTGGGCCGCGTCGGGGCGCGAGCGGTTCACCGCCCTGCTCGACGCGGCCGGTCCGCCGCTGGGGGTGTCCCCGCACGCGCCCTACACCCTCGACACCGGGACGCTGCGGGACGTGACCCGGCTCGCCCGCTCCCGGGGCATGCGCCTGCACGTCCACCTCGCAGAGGGAAGGCACGAACGGGAGTACACGGTCTCCGGGACCGGGCCGCTGGCGCGGATGGTGCGGGAGCTGGGGTTCGACTTCGCGATCCTGCGTGAGGGCGGCACCGGGCTCGGGCCGGCCGCCTTCCTGGACGCGCTCGGCATGCTCGGACCGGACTGCCACGTCGCGCACGGCGTCCATCTCGACGCCGCCGACCGGGCGCTGCTCCGCGAGCGCGGCACCGCCGTCGCGCTCTGCCCGCGCTCCAACCGGACGCTCGGCGAGGAGGGGCCCGACGTGGCCGCCCTGCTCACCGAGGGCAACCCGATCGCGGTCGGCACGGACTCGCTGGCGTCCTCCCCCTCACTGGACCTGCTCCACGACGTGGCGGCGCTGCGCGACCTCGCGGTACGGCAGGGCTACCGGGCCGGTGACCTGGACCGGCGGCTCGTCGAGGCCGCGACGCTGGGCGGCGCCCGCGCCCTGGGGATCACCGGGGGGCTCTCCGCGGGCGGCCCGGCCGACTTCGCGGTCTTCGACGTCGCCGCCGGGCGGGAGCCGTACCGGGCGCTGGTGGAGGAGGGGGCGGGCCGCTGCGTCGCCACGATCGTCGGCGGCGCGACGCTCTGGGACGCGGCGCGTTCCGGATCGGCCGGTCACGGGGCGGCTGGTCACGGGCCGGCGGTTCACGGGGCGGCTGGTCACGGGCCGGCTGGTCACGGGTCGGCGGTTCACGGATCGGCTGTTCACGGATCCGCGGGTTCCGGGGCGGTGGGTTCCGGGGCGGTGGGTTCCGGGGCGGCGGACGCCGGGGTCACGGGTTTCCAGACGGCGGGCGCCGGCTGATGTCAATTTCCGATTTTTCTCTGTATCTGCTCATATTCCGGGCGTGGTGACATGGCATCCCAGACCATCCGCTTCAAGCTCTACTCGCTGCTGAGCCTGCCCATCGTGGCGCTCATCGCGCTCTGGACGTTCGTCACCGGCCACGTCGTCGGCGACTTCTTCACCCTGCGCGAAGCCACCACCCTGTACGAACAGATCTCCGAACCCGCCACCGAGCTGGTCATACGCGTGCAGAACGAGCGCAGGTTCTCCGCCATCGTGCTCAGCACCGCCACCCCCCGCCCCGGGACGTTGACCGACGTCCGCCGGCGGACCGACAAGGCCGTCACCGACTTCCGCCTGCGGGCCACCTCCCAGGAGGCCGCCGCGGTCACCACGCCCGAACTGGCCGCGGCGATCGACCGGGTCGTCACCGAGACCGAGAAACTGCGTTCCGTCCGCCGCGACGTCGACGCCGGGGCCTCCGACCGGCTGGAAGCCGTGCAGGCGTTCAGCCGGGTCGTCGACGCGGCCTACCGGCTCCAGGACAAGCTCGTCACCATCTCCGAGGTCGAGCTCTACCGGCAGGCCGTCGGGCTCCAGCGGATCGCGCACGCGCGCGACCTCATCTCCCGGGAGGACGCGCTGGTCTCCGGCGCGATCCGTACGGGAACACTGGCCCATGACGAGTACGAGGCGATCGAGGCGTTCGCCCCGAACCGGCGGCTGCTGCTCGTCGAGGGCACGTCGACCCTGGACGACGAGCTGCGCGCCCCGTTCCAGACGCTGCTCGACTCCGCCGTCCACCGCCGGCTGACCGGCCTGGAGGACGAGATCGTCGACACGTCGCGGCTCCCCAAGGACTCCGGCGCCTGGCCCTCCTCGGTCACCGCGGTCGGCGACGAGCTCGACCGGCTCGTGATCACCCAGTCGGGGGCGCTGAACGAGCGCGCGGACGACGCCGCCGGCGGGATCATCCTGCGGATCGTCCTGGCCGGAGGGCTGGGCCTCGCCGCGATCATCGGAGCCGTGGTGCTGTCCGCGCGCCTGGGCCGCGGCCTCGCCGCGGAGCTGGGCGGCCTGCGCCGGGCCGCCGTCGAGCTGGCCGAGGTCCGGCTGCCGCGGGTCGTCGAACGGTTGCGCGCCGGTGAGTCGGTGGACGTGGAGGCCGACGCCCCGGCCATCTCCACGGGCGGCACCACGGTGGAGATCGTCGACGTCGGCCGGGCGTTCGCCAGCGTCCAGCGGACGGCCGTCGAGTCGGCCGTGGCGGAGGCGAAACTCCGCCACGGCTTCAACCGGGTCTTCCGCAACCTGGCCAGACGCACCCAGTCGCTGGTCCACCGCCAGCTCTCCCAGCTCGACGCCATGCAGCGCAAGGCCACCCGGCCCGAAACGCTGGACGACCTCTACCGGCTGGACCACCTCACCACCCGCATGCGCAGGCAGGCCGAGGGACTGGTCATCCTGTCCGGGGCGACGGTCGGACGCTCCTGGCGCCACCCCGTCTCCTTCGTGGACGTGGTCCGCGGGGCCGTGGCCGAGGTCGAGGAGTACCGGCGGATCGAGGTGCAGCCCATGCCGGACGTCAGGCTGGCCGGGTCCGCCACGGCCGACGTCACCCACCTGCTGGCCGAGTTGCTGGAGAACGCCACCGTGTTCTCCCCGCCGACCACCCGGGTGGACGTCCGGGGCGAGGCGGTCGGCTGGGGTTTCGCGATCGAGATCGAGGACCGCGGGCTCGGCCTCCCCGCGCACGAGATCACCGAGATCAACGAGCGCCTGTCCCACCCGCCCCGGTTCGACACCGTCGACGGCGAGCAGCTCGGCCTGTTCGTGGTCGGCCATCTCGCCGCCCGCCACGGCATCAGGGTCACGCTCAGCCGTTCACCCTTCGGCGGCACCGTCGCGATCGTCCTCATCCCGCAGTCCATGCTCGCCGGCCCCGAAGCCGGCCCCGGAGCCGCAGACTCCGAAGCGGGCCCCGAGGAGGCGGGGTCCCCGACGGCCGTGCCGGCGGAGAACACGCCCGGAACGGCCACGCGGGGAGAGGTCACCGCCGCACCCGTCGCCGAATGACCTCCGCCGCCTCCCGTACGGCGAGCGCGGCGGCCAGGCAGGGACCGGGGGCGGAGACCGGTCCGCTCACCCGCCGGGAACGCGTCCGGGAGAGGGGAGGGACCGGTCCGCCGGAGGCCCCGCCTTCAGGAAGCCCTTCAGGAGGCCGGGGTGCTTCGGGCGGCCGGCTCAGGAGCCCTCGGGGCAGCGGGCGTCCATCGGGCGGGGAGCGTCGTTCGGTGTGGGGACGGCCAGTACGCGCGCCCTGCCCTCGGCGCTCATGACGCCGTCGTGGACGTACCAGTCGCCCGGGGTCGAGGTCTTCTCGCCCCGCTCGGCGCCGTAGTGGGTGAACTCCGGCTCCACGCCGCGTGCCCGCAGCATCGCCCGCACCTCGTCGACGCTCCTGTTGACGTAGTCCACGCAGTGAAGCGGCTCGCCGGGCATGTCGATGCCGGGCGGCATCGTGTAGGTCTCGCCGGGACGGGCGTTCCGGCCGAGGAAGATCTCGCCTTTCTCCCTGAACCCCACCGGCACCCTCAGACCGATCGAACAGCCCGCGAACCGGACGCAGTCCCCCGGGGCGTCGATGGTCTTGATGGCGTCCTGCTCGGGGATGACCCGCCCCTGCCGTATCCCCTCGTGCCCCCCGTTGAGCACGACCATCTGGCCGACCAGGCTCGGAGACGTCGGTACGAGCATGAGCGTGATGTCCAGTCCGCGGGCCTTGAGCTCGCGCTCGTACATCCCCGGGTCGGCGTAGAGGTCCTTGACCGTGATGACGTAGTGGTCGCCCTCCTGCTTGATATCGAGGGTGGCGGAGGCCGGGGCGGTGCCGAACAGGCCGGGAAGCGCCCAGCTCAGCATCGTCACGGCCGCGGCGATCCCGGTCACGAGCGGCATGGCGGACCGCCGGGGGAGCCGTGAGGGGCCGCGGGGGGCGGTGACGCGCCGGCGGTGTCCGCCCGTGGAGAGGCGACGGCGGAGCCCTCCGGCGGCGGGGACCGGCATGGCGGTGATCTCGTCCAGCAGTTCCCTGGCGCCGGGGGTCATGCCGGGCCCGGGGTCGGGGGCGATCCCGGCGACGAGACGGTCGATGTCGGGCATCAGATCCTCCCTCTCACCAGCGCGACCGCGCGCGAGCCGTACCTGGTCACGTCGAATCCGGCCGCGTGCAGCTCCCTGGCGAGCCGTCTGCGGGCCCGGTGCAGCCGCAGCCGCACCGCGCCGTGCGAGCATCCCAGCACCTTCGCGATCTCCTCACCGCTCAGGCCCTCCCAGCTGGCAAGGGCGAGCAGCTCCCGGTCCTCGGGGCGCAGGCGCATGAACGCCTGGCGTACGCCGACCGCGTCGTCCTCCACGAGGTCCTCGGCCCAGACGGTCAGCTCGGCGCGGAGCCGTACGGCCAGCGCGGACCGCCGGGTCTCCTCGCGTCGCCGGTTGGCCAGGACCCGCCGGGCCACCCCGTACAGCCAGAGCTTCGCGTCGTGACCGTCGGGGATGTCGCGCATCCGCCGCCAGGCCGTGGTGAACGTCTCGGCGAGCGCGTCGGCGGCGTCGTCGGGGGAGCCGGTACGGCGCCGCACGTAGGCGAGCAGGTCGGGATAGTGCGCCTCGTAGATCTCCTCGAAGCGTCCCTTCGGGTCAGGGGGGCCCACGCTGTCGCCTTTCGCCGGGTACTCGTCACCCTGCACCTGTCCGGGTGCGGCGCGGTGTTACGCCTCCACCGATATTTCCGGAAAAGCGGTACTCCGGGGGTCAGGCGGAGCGGCCGGACAGGGGGCGACCGAACAGGAGCTGACCGGACGGGAGGCGGCTGAACAGGAGGCGGCCGGACGGGGGTGGCCGGACGGGAGCTGATCGGACGGGAGGCGGCTGAACAGGAGTTGGCCGGACGGGGGGTGGAGCGGCGGAACGGTGGCTGGCGAAGATTTGGGACCGAGCCGGGCTTGGCGGAGACCGCTTTTCGGTACGAACCCTCTACTCAGCGTGATGCTTCAAGGGTGCGAGGAGGACTTCCGATGGAGATGCCCATCGTGAACCGATGTCAGGCCGAGAACTGCGCGTACAACAGGGACCAGGGATGCCACGCGCTGGCGATCACCGTGGGCGACCGGCGGCACGCGCGGTGCGACACCTTCTTCACCGACTCGGTCAAGGGCGGCGATCCGGCCGGCACCGGCCGCGTCGGCGCGTGCAAGATGGCCGACTGCCGGCACAACGAGCAGTTCGAGTGCCAGGCACCGGGCATCGCCGTCGGGGCGGGACAGGGCGGGGCCGACTGCCTCACCTACGACCCCGTCTACCAGACCGCCTGACCGCCCCGCCTGCCAGACCGCCCGCCTGCCTGACCGCCCGCCTGCCAGACCGCCTGGCCGCCTGGCCGCTTGGCCGCGCGGCCCGTCGTCCGGTCCCGGGGCCCGTCATGCGGCCCCGAAGGTGATCGAGGGGCCGGTCACGAGGCCGGGGCCGGAGGCGGGCCGATGACGTCCACCAGTGCCCGCAGCCCTTCGACCACCTCCGGCCCGGTCGGCGACTTCTCCGGGTCGATCAGCCACTGCACCATGACGCCGGAGAGCAGCGCCATCTGCACCGAGCCGAGCGTGCGCGTCGCCGCGTCGGTGATCTTCTCCTCCGGGACCCCCGACAGCAGCGCGGTCAGCCCGCGCCGCCCCTCCTGCTGGCTTCCCGACAGGTGACGCCGCAGCTCGGGGGAGTGCTCCGCCTGCAGGGCCGCCTCGATGCTGGCCAGCCACAGCCTCCGGCCGGCGGTGAACGACTCGATGATCCGCGTCCACATGGCCTCGTAGTTCTCCGTCGAGGAGGAGCCCGCGTCGCCGTAGGCGGCGAGCGTGCGCCCGGTCTCGGTGCCCCACTCGTCGATCGCCTCGATGAGCGCCGCGATGAGCAGCGCGTCCCGGGAGCCGAAGTGGTAGCCGATGGCCGCCATGCTGACCCCTCCGGCGGCGGCCGAGATGTCGCGGACGGTGGTCCGCGCCCACCCCTTCTCCTCCAGGCAGCGCCGGGCGCCGGCGATCAGATCCTCGCGATTTCCCATGCCGGGATGGTACTGGCCTCCGCTCCACCTGGCGGTCCGTTGTTGCGCAAATGCCTTAGGCATATGCATTGCGCAAATGCGCAAAACGGCGTAGCGTTCCGGTCACACGCCACCGGGGCGTGACCGCGACACCGCGACACCGTGAGACCGCGAGACCGCGAGAGGGCCAGCCATGAACCAGACCACCGCCCAGCCGGCCGCCCAGACCACAGCCCAGCCGACAGCTCAGCCGACCGCCCCTGTCCGGGCCGGGTTCCGCATCGACGGGCGGCGCCTGTCCTACGTCGACTTCGGTGGCCCCGGCCGTCCCCTCATCGCCCTGCACGGCCACATGTCCGAGGGGGCGAGCTTCGCCGAGGTGGCCGCCGCGCTGGCCCCGGAGTGGCGGGTCATCGCCCCCGACCAGCGCGGGCACGGCGAGTCGGACCGGGCGTCCGACTACTCGCGCGAGGGGTACGTCGCCGACGTCGTCGCCCTGCTCGACCACCTCGGCCTCGACCGCGCCGTGCTCCTGGGCCACTCACTGGGCGGCATCAACGCCTACCAGCTCGCCGCCCGCCACCCCGAGCGGGTCTCCGCGTTCGTCAACGTCGACGCGCCGGTACGGCTCGGCCTGGACGGCGGCCCCGACCCGCTGGCCTTCGTGCTCTCCCTGCCGTACGAGGCGCCCACCCGCGAGACGATGATCGAGGGGATGGGCCACTTCGCGCCGTTCTTCGCCGACGCCCTGCGGGAGAACCCCGACGGAAGCTGGCGCCTGCCGTTCCACCCCGAGGACATCCACGCGTCCGAGCAGGCCAACCGCGGTGACCACTGGGCCGACTGGACGGCGAGCACCTGCCCGGCCCTGGTGATCCGCGCCACCCGGGGCGGCGTCATCTCCGCCGGGGACGCGCGTGCCATGGTCGAGCGGCGGCCCGGCACCCGCCTCGTGGAGCTGGAGACCGACCACTTCGTCTACGCGGCCGACCCCGGGGGCGTCGCCTCCGCCGTCGCGGAGTTCCTGCGTTCAGCCGCCCTGATCGGCTGAGGGGGCGGGCGTGCCGCAGGTGAAGCCCTCGTCGTGGTCGGGCTCCAGCTCGATCCCCCGGAGTACGGTCTCGTCCATCGGGCGGCGGAAGGTCTCCCGCCGGGCGCAGTCGTAGAACGCGTAGGTGCCCTCGTGCTCACCGAGCAGCAGCAGGGGCGTCCCGCCGTACAGGGGGGTCCCCTTGCCGGGGGCGGCGGCGACCACCCACTGGTCCTGGAAGCCGGCCAGGCTCAGCACGATGCTCCCCCGCCCCGTGGCGGCGAGCGCCTCCGCGTCCGACTCCAGCTGTCCGATCAGCGCGAAGCCGAGCCCGATGCCGGTGAACGCGGCCATCACCACCCGCATCCCGGCCCGGCCCGCCGGGCGGCGTCGCAGCAGCCGGAACGGCACCAGGAAGGAGACGGCCCCGATGACGGCGGCGACCAGCACGACCGAGGCGAGCCCGGCGCCCTCGTCGAGGTCCAGGTAGCCGAGGAAACCCCAGTACGTCGCGCCGCACCACACCGCGCCCAGGGCCGCCGCCGCCCACGGCCGCGCCCGTACGGCGCGGGCCAGCCTGGCCGCGTGCCCCAGGGTGGCCCTGTTCATCAGCCAGCAGAGGGCCACCAGCGCACCCAGGACCAGCGAGCCTCCCAGGATCAGCAGGATCAGCGATCCCACCAGGCGACCGAACATGGTCGCCTGGTCGATGCCCGCCTGCTCGGGGCTGATGTTGAAGATCCCGTACATCTGCTGGACGCCGAGGTACAGCAGGGCGTAGAGCGCGATGCCCACCGGGAGCACCACCGAGCCGATCCGTTCCAGCAGGTCCATGGCACTGCCCTGGCCGGTGGCATCCCTATCGGTCATTTCGCGATTTATCCCGTGTTGGCGTGCGCTGTCCGGGACAGCGTGCCACACCGGGACCCGCGCGGGCATCGGGAGTCCCACGCGGTGCCCGCGCTCATGGGCGCCGCGCCCGGCGGCCGGCCGCCTCGGGCCCGTCACGCGTCACGGGCCGGGCGGGGCGGACGGGACCCTCACTCGCCGCGGGCCTCCGCGAGCGCCGTCTCGAAGGCGTCCATCTCGCGCCGGACGCGGTCCAGCCCGGCCGACGGCAGCCACGCCATCGCCCGGCCGACCCCGGCCTCCTCCATCGCCTGGAGCACGTCGGGGTCGGCGGGCGCCGACATCATGACGACCTCGACGCTCTTCCCGGCGTCGCCCGCCCGCCGGAACAGCTCCTTCACCCGGTCCAGGATCCCTGGGGAGTAGTTCGGCAGCCAGGCGTCGCCGTACGAGAGCACCCGGTCGAGGACCTTGGGGCCGGTGCCGCCCACCAGGATCGGCGGGCAGGGGCGCTGCGCGGGCTTGGGCCACGACCAGATCGGGCCGAAGGAGACGAACTCTCCGTCGTAGGAGGCCGCGTCGTGCGTCCAGATCTCCCGCATCGCCCGCACGTAGTCCTTCATCACCGCGAAGCGCCGCGCCGGGTCCACCCCGTGGTTGCGGATCTCCGGGTCGTTCCACCCCGCCCCGATCCCGAACTCGAAGCGCCCGCCGGTGAGGTCGTCCACACTCGCCACCGTCTTGGCCAGGCCGATCGGGTCGTGCTGCGGCACCAGGCAGATCCCGGTGCCCACGCGCAGCCGCGTGGTGGCGAGCCCGGCCGCCGTGCACGCCACGAACGGGTCGTAGGTGTGCCAGTACTTGCGGGGCAGCTCGCCGCCCTCGGGCCGTTCCGGCAGTTTCTCCCCCGCGGGGATGTGGGTGTGCTCGCTGAAGAACAGCGCCTGGTGGCCGCGCTCCTCGACCAGCCTGGCGATCACGTCGGGGCCGACCGCGTCGTGTGTGGCGAAGTACCCGAAACCAGAGTCCATCGTCCCAACGTAACCCGCCGCGTTCCCAGCCCCCGGAAGGCGCCCGGCCATCTTTTCCCCAGGTCTCCGGCCCGTTCCCCGGCGGGGCGCGGACCCGGGAGCCGGCCCGGTGACCGGAGGACGCCGGGCTTTCATTCCTCGCGGAATACGATTAACCCCGAAATAAGGTGAAATGTCCAATTCACTTCTTATTTATATACCTCTTCCTGGCTTTGCCGAAGTATAAGTGCTTTGCGGTTTCTTTTGGTATTCGACGGTGGGCATTCTTAGGACGTCGGTAACTCATGAGGACGAATCTGTCCTCCTGAAATCGGAGGATCGCATGGAAATCAAGACCGCCGCGTCGCTCGCCGCGGCAGCTCTCGGCGCAGTCGTTTTCGCCGGTGCCTACGCCGTCCCGGCACAGGCCACGTCCATGGCCCCGGTCGCCGGGAACACGGGCCTCACCGTGGCCGCCGGCCACGGCCACGGCGACGACGACGAGTTCTTCCTGGCGTTGGCCCTGCAGGACTTCTTCGACGACGGCCACCACGCTCGCCAGGACGACGGCGACGAGGACGACGACTGAGACCGTCTCCGCGCGTGACCAAGCGCGGAGAGGGACGGACCCGTTTCCCACTCCCGGGCGGACGGCAGGGCCCGGTGCCGGGTGAGGCGGAGTATCCACGGCACCACACCTGAACGAGACATAGGCGAACCGGGAACGTCCCGGCTGCGCGCCCGATTCCACCACGGAACGGGCGCGCAGCCCTTTTCTCTGAGAATACCGATGAGCGACCGGACTCCGGTTGAGCTGAGAAGCCGATGGTGCCGGATCGGCCGTTCCGGCCGGAGTCTCTCCTGAGCGGGCCGTACGGGATCGGGCCGGTGCCGCCGGAGCGGTGGGCCGGGGGTGGCGGCGGGGCGGATCAGTCGGAGCGGACCTGCAGGCCCAGGGCGATGGCGAGCGTGACGGCCTGCCGTACGTCGATGACCGCGTCCTTCAGCGTGACGACGAGGGGATCGACGGCTGACAGGTCGCTTCCCCGCAGGTCGGCGCGGGTGAGGTCGGCGCTGTGCAGCGAGGCGCCCGACAGATCGGTGTCCCGGAGCGTCGCGCCCTCGCAGCGCGCCTTGGTGAGATCGGCCTCGCGCAGCCGTACGTCCCGGAAGGTCACCCCGCGCAGGTCGGCCCCGGGGAGCCCGGCGAACGACCAGTCGCCGCCCTCGACCTTCAGGAGGTTGAAGGAGCAGTCGCCGAACACGCTGCCCACCAGCTTGCAGCCGGTGAAGGTCGCGTCGAAGAACACGCATTTCCCGAAGACGCAGTTGGTGAACGCGCTGTCGGAGTGGACGGAGGCGTTGAACCGCACGTCGCGGAAGACGCACTCGTGGAACGTCGCGCCCCGGCTCGTCGCCTCGGTCATGTCCACGTCGACGAAGGCGACCCGTTCGTATCGCCGGCCCGAGAGGTCCTCGCTGTCCCAGTCCTCCGACCGGATGGTCGAGTGGGTCTCGGGCGCGGGCACGCCGTACTTGCGGTCGGCCATCACGTGCGGGTCCTTCGCTCGCGGGGACGGGCGCCGGACCGCGCCCGCGCCGGTCCGGGACGGCGCCGGCCCTCGCGACGGTATCGACCCGGTCCGACAATCCGGCTCGGAGCGGCGCCCGTACCCGGATGCGGAGTCCGCGTCCCGGTGCGGCACGGAGCGCCTGTCCCCGCGCGGAGTCCGGCGCGACCGTGAAATTCTCCGGGGCACCCCGTAACAACGGGCGGGCCCGGACCACTTCCCGGTGTCAGAAGAACATCCGGGACGGAAGGGGCCGGGCGTTGACGGATGATTCACGCAGGTTCACCGGCATGTACGACGAGTGCCGGCAGCGCGTGTGGGCCTACGTGGTCAGCCGCGCCGGGCGGCAGGTGGCGGACGAGGTGGTGAGCGAGACCTTCGCGATCGCCTGGCGGCGGCTGGAGGACGTGCCGGAACCGGCTCTGCCGTGGCTCCTCGGAGTGGCCCGCAACGTGCTGCGCGACACCGTGCGGGCCGAGGCGCGGCGGGAGGCGTTCGGCGCCGAGTTGCGGTCCTGGACCGCGGCGACGGGGGACGGCGTACGGCGGGCCGACGTCGCCGACGAGGTGGCCGAGCGCCTCGGCGTGCTGGCCGCGCTGGCGGAGCTGCCCGAGGACGACCGGGAGGTCCTGGTCCTGGTCGCCTGGCAGGGGCTCTCCCCGCGTGACGCGGCCCGCGTCGTCGGCTGCTCCCAGGCGACCTTCCGCGTACGGCTGCACCGCGCGCGCAAACGGCTCGGGCGGGCCCTGGAGAACCCGGCGAGCCCGCGTCCCCGGATGAGGAACCTCAGCGAGGAGTTGTCATGAACGATCCCATCGACAGACTGCGAGCCGCCCGACCCGCGCACCTGGGGGACGACAGCCCGGTCGACGAGCGCGCCCGGACGGCGGAGCTCACACGCGCCATGGCGCAGCCCAGGGACGCGCGACAGGTGCGGCGGACGCGGGGGAGGCGGACGATCACGAGGCCGGCATGGGGGCTCGGCCTCGCCGGAGTCGTCGCCGCGGTGACCGCGGTGGCCGTCACGGTCACCGGCACCGGCGGTACGGCGCCGCCGCCGTCCGCCGCGCGGACCGGGCAGGCCGCGTCGTCCCCGGACTCCTCCCGGTCCTCGCCGGGGGACGGGCAGGTCCGGCTCTCCGCGCGGACCGTGCTGCTGGCCGCCGCCCACCGGGCCGCCCGCCGGCCGGACGGGACGGGTGCCTGGTGGCACACGGTGTCGGTGCGCCGGACCCTGTTCCGGGCCGAGGGCGCGGACTACACCGTCGCGGACCGGCAGCGGACCGAGAGCTGGACCCCGTCCGCCACCGGCCCGGAGCAGCGACAGCACAGCAGCTCGCAGTCGCTCGGCGCGCGTCCCGCGACCCCCGGGGACGAAGCGGCGTGGCGCGAGGCCGGCTCCCCGGCCGAGATCCCGGTCGTGGTGCCCGGCAAGAAGGGGGCGAAGCTGTCGCTGCCCACCGAACCCGGGACCGTCCAGAAGGGTCCGGGCAGCGCCCTGCCCGACGGGGACAAGGTGTTCTGGCTGGGCCGCAACGTCAGCGTGCGGGACCTGCGCGCCCTGCCGTCCGAGCCGGACGCCCTCAGGGCGTGGCTGCTGCGCTCCTACAAGGGGCACGGCACGGAGTCGTCGAGCACCCCGATGTCGCGGGACGCCTGGCTGTTCACCGTGACGACGGGACTGATCGCCGACATGCCGGTCACCCCCGAGGTGCGCGGCGCGGCGTTCCGGATGCTCGCCGGCCTTGCGTCCATCGAGGTCGCCCGGGACGTCGTCGACACCGAGGGCCGCGCCGGCACCGCGGTCACGATCGACGAGCCGGAGGCGTCGGCCATGGGCAAGGCCGCGGCCGGGGACGACGGAATCCTGCGCACCCGCCTGGTCTTCGATGAGCGGACCGGGCAGGCGCTGGCCACCGAGAGGGTCGTGGTACGGCCGGGCGGCCTCCAGGCCGGGACGGATCCGGGCACGGTGTGGAACTCCGACGTCGTG
Organism: Streptosporangium sp. NPDC048047; assembly: GCF_040653115.1. Taxonomy (NCBI): domain Bacteria; kingdom Bacillati; phylum Actinomycetota; class Actinomycetes; order Streptosporangiales; family Streptosporangiaceae; genus Streptosporangium; species Streptosporangium sp. NPDC048047. Next base: position 154,072 of record NZ_JBEZNH010000007.1, read on the forward strand.
CTGGAGTCCGGCTGGACCGACGACGGCCCCGCCTCCTGACGGTCCGGTGGCCCGGTGGCCCGGTGGGCGAGTCGGTTCGCCCACCGGGCCACCGGTACGGGACACCGCCGCGGGGCTCAGTGCGAGGACCCGTCCTCGTCCCGCCAGAACTGATCGGTGTAGGCGGTGTCGCAGTCGGCCTGGACCGGGTGGGCGCCGTCCTCGTCCCCCCGCACGACCAGGCACTGCTGGCTGGCGAGGTTCCTCAGCTGGAAGTAGCCGTTCCTGGCGAAGACGACCTCCCATATCTGGTCGTCGTAGTCGCCGCAGGCGGACTGCAGGGCGGGGGTGTTCTCCGGGCCGCGCACGAGCAGGCATTTGCCGCTGTTGGCATTCACCAGCCGATATCTCTTGTATCTGGAATCGGCGTCCTCAAGCATGAAACGCCACTTCTGGTCGGGATAATCGGCGCAGGAGGACTGTGCGGCCTTCGCGCCGTCGGCGTCCCCGCGCACGAGCAGGCACTTGCCGCTGTTGGCGTTCCTGACGTTGCGGCCGGACGCCTGGCCGTAATCCTGTCCCTGCCCCTCCCCCTGTCCCCGCCACTCCCGGCCCTGCTCCCGGCTCTGGCTCCTGCTCCGGACCCCGTCCTGCTCCGCCCAGGCGACCTGGGACCAGGCCGCGGCCGTCACGCCCGCCGCGAGCAGGGCGAGACCCGTTCTCCCCGCCTTCGCGGCCATTGTTCGCGGTATTCGCATCGAATGTCCCCCGATGAAATCGTGTTTCACCACTCCCCGCTTTCCCGCGCACCATAGCAACGCCCTGTCCGGGCCTCAAGGAATGGATCGGGCGCGAAAAGGGAAACGAATCACCGGGACGGCGGGAGCCGCGGTGCGGGAACACCGCCCGCGCGGGCGGTCCCCGGAAGCGGAGAAGCGGAAACCGACGGTCCGATGAGGCAGGGTTGGCCGTATGAGCATCGACCTCTCCGCGGTCTCGTCCTTCATGGCCACCCACGCCCGCCTCCTGGACCGCCGCCGGTTCGGGCTGCGGCTGGGTGAGTACGTCCCCGCCGACGGGCGGGTGCGCGTCGAGGGCGGCACCGAGGAGGAGACGTTGCGCCCGCTCGACTTCGCCCCGCTCCCGGACCGCCCGGCGCGGGCGCTGTTCACGCAGGAGGTGATCGACGCCGACCTCGACCGCCTGGCCGGCCTGCAGCGGGACGACGGCGGGTGGACCGTCGACTACGCCACGATCTCGCCCGCGGGCGCCCTCGACTGGCGCGGGTACACCACCGTGCAGGCCATGGACGTCCTCCGCCGCAACGGCCGCCTCTGAGCCTCCACCGGCGGAGCCCCCGCCCAAGGGTCTTCGCCGATGGAACCCCCGTCCGGAACCTTCGCCGGAGAGCCCCTATCGGAGAACCTCCGCCGAACCAGGAAGAACCTCCGTCAATGCGGAAAGAACCTTTCCGGTATGGGACCTAGGCTCACGGAGCCCCACCGCGCCGGACCAGGCGCGGTGGGCCTCCACGAGGCCGATCTCAAAGGAGCCCCCGTCCCATGACCGCCGTGCCCGTCGTCTCCCGGCGTACCCTCAACCGAACGCTGCTGAGCCGGCAGTTCCTGGCCGGCCGCACCACCCGGTCCGCGCTGGAGGTGGTGCGGCACCTGGTGGCGCTGCAGGGTCAGGAGCCCAACTGGCCCTATGTCGGGCTCTGGACGCGGATGGACCCCTTCACCCACGGTGACCTGGAGTCGCTGCTGCACGAGCGCGCCGTCGTGCGCTCCGCCGGGCTGCGCCGTACGCAGCACCTGGTCGCCGCGGACGACTTCCGCTGGCTGCGCCCGCTGATCCAGCCCTTCGTCGAACGCGCCGCGCGTGGACCCTACTACGCCCCCTCGGTCGCCGGGCTGGACACGGCGGAACTCGTCGAGACGGGCCGGGAGCTGCTGGGAGACCGGGTCGTCCCGCGCCGAAGACTGGCCGGGCTGCTCGCCGAACGCTACCCGGGCCGCGACGGCATGATGCTGACCCGGAACCTGGAGCTTCGGGTGCCGCTGGTGACCTCCCCGCGGGCCGGAGCCTGGGGAGGGTGGGGCACCCGTCCCTCGATCGAGGTCGCCCTCGCCGAGGCGTGGATCGGCGAGCCGGTCGAGACGGCGCCGTCCGTCGAGGCGATGGTCCTCCGCTACCTGGCCGCCTTCGGGCCCGCCGGCGTCATGGACGCCCAGGCGTGGTCCGGGATCACCCGGTTGCGCGAGGTGGTCGACCGTCTCCGCCCGGAGCTCCGCGTCCTCCGCGACGAGCAGGGCAGGGAGCTGTTCGACCTCCCCGGCGCGCCGCTCGCCGCCGACGACGCGCCCGCTCCGGTACGGTTCCTGCCCGCCTACGACAACGTCCTGCTCGGGCACGCCGACCGCACCCGGATCATCAGCGACGAGGACCGCGCCCGGGTCATGCCAGGACGGGCACTGGTGCTGCCGGCCTTCCTCGTCGACGGCTTCGTGCGCGGGATCTGGGAGCTGCGCGGCACGACACTCGTCGTCTCCCCGTTCCGGCCCCTGACGGCGGACGAGACCGAGTCCGTGGCGGGGGAGGCCGAACGGCTCCACGCGTTCGTCGTCCCCGGCGCCCCCGCCCCGGACGTCGCCTTCGCCTGACCGGCCTGCGATCGGTCAGCCATGGGCCGCGGGGCCGGTCAGAGGTCGGCCGGATCAGGCGGGGCCGGCTCCGGATATCTCGTACCGGAGCACCTCGGCGTCGCGGATCATGGTCGTCTGCTCGTCGCTCGGCCCGGAGGTACGGAAAGCGGCGAGAGCCTCCGCGGACTCCCACCGCTCGTAGACGTTGATCCGCCCGGAGTCGGCCAGGTCGGCGCCGAGCGTGAAGTCGAGGCAACCGGCGGAGGCGCGCGCCTGCTCGACCGCGTCGACGCAGGTCCGCAGGTACGCCTCCCGGGCTTGCGGATCGACGGCGATCCACCCGGCAATAATGATCATTCCGTCATCGTAGGACGCGCCACCGACAGGATCGGTGCGGTCCTCGCTCCGGAAGATCGGTTACCGGGTGGATCGCGGTCGCCGCGGACCGTCGGATCAGCAGGTCTTGGCGCCGTCGAACGTGCGAGGGCTTCTCGGCACCCGGCTGGAGATCGTTCCTCCGGGGCGGACCGTCCGGCAGGAGCCGTCCGGGCCGTGCGCCCAGACGATCTTCATGTGCAGGGTGCCCTCGCAGCCGTTCCGCGCGTAACCGGTCTTGGACGCCCTCCCCTTCTTGGACCAGACGTCCACGCAGGTGGGGACCTTCCCTCGCAGTGACGCGGCCGACTCGGCGGACGCCTGGTGGGTGGTGGACGCCTGCGCCGCGGGCACGGCGGACAGGCCGAACCCGGTGGCGGCCAGTACGGCCAGCGTGTACGTTCCCAGCTTCCTCATCGGATTCTCCTTCGGATTCCATGGACGCCCCGCCCGGAGTCAGCGCTGGAACCTCCGGTGAAGCCCGTTCTCCACATGTTGGATGGGCGTGGTGCGACGGAAGTTCGGCCCGGCGGCAAAAATCACGATGATGGCCCGGCGGCCGGCTGATCCGGCTTGGACCGTACGAGCGCTCACATGCCGCTTGAGCCGCATGGATGGGGTTTCCGGCAGGCGCGATGCCTGCGCCCTGCCCGGACGAGGCGGACGAGGCGGACGAGGCGGGCGAGCAGGGCGCGGCGGTTGTGAGCAGGGCGGCACAGGAGACCGCGGCGTGGCGCGATGCGGGAATCGGGCACACCTCGGGCGGGAGCGACCATCCATGGATACCGCAGAAGAAGACAATTTTCTAGACGTTCGGTTCGTTAGAAAATTTCTTCCACGATTTGCTTGACCTGACTGGTTGGCGATGGGAAAGCTGTGACAGAAGTGCCGAAAGGTGAAAGGACCGCTCTCCATGGTCACAGTCCGCCCTTTCCGGTCCGGCGATGAGACATCGCTGGTCAACGCCTGGAACCGCAGCATGTCCGCCGACCCGACGACGTCCGCCTGGTTCAGGGACTGCGTGCTGCTCGACCCCAACTTCGACCCCGGGGGCCTGCGCGTGGCCGTGGACGGGGACGACGTGGTGGGCTGCGCGTACGCCGTCCGCCGCCTGATCCCCCTGGCGCCCGGCACCGACCTGGAGCCGGACGCCGGCTGGATCCCGTTCTTCTTCGTCGTCCCCGAGCACCGGGGCGGCGGCCTGGGCCGGCGGCTGGTGGGCGAGGCGGTGGCGTTCCTGGAGGGCCTCGGCCGTACGAAGGTGGACTTCTCGTCCTACACCCCCAACTACGTGCTGCCGGGCGCGGACGCCGAGCTCTATCCCGGCGGATACCGGCTGCTGGACGAGCTCGGCTTCCGGACGCTCTACTCGCCGGTCGCCATGGACCGCACTCTCGTCGGCTACCAGGCCCCGCCCGAGGTGCACGAGCTGATCGGCGAACGCGAGCGCGAGGGGTACGTCTTCCGCAGCCCCGCCGTCGGCGAGCTGCCCGAGCTGATCCGTTTCGCGGCCGACGCCTTCAACCCCGACTGGGGCGAGGCCATCCGGTGGCACCGCGATCCCGAACGCATCGTCATCGCGAAAAAAGATCACATAGTTGGCTTCGCCCTGTACGCGGCCTACCGCGGCATCCCCGAGCGCTTCGGCCCCTTCGGCGTCGACCCCGGCCTGCGCGGCACCGGCCTCGGCAAGATCCTCCTCCACCTCACCATGACCAGGATGCGCGCCGAAGGGCTGCATTCGTCCTGGTTCCTGTGGACCGGCGAGGCCAGCCCGGCCGGCCACCTCTACACCAAGGCGGGCTACGAGATCACCAGAAGGTTCCACGTGATGAGGCGGTCCGCATGACCCACGTTCTCGCCATCGGAGCCCATGCGGGCGACATGGACCTGACCGCGGGCGCCGTGCTCGCCCAGCACGTGCTGCGCGGCGACCGCGCGACGCTCCTGCACCTGACCCTCGGCGAGCGCGGCCATCCGCGCATGACCGTCGCCGACTACGCCGGGCAGAAGCGCGAGGAGGCCGAGACCTTCGCGGACCGGATCGGCGCCGGCGTCAGGTTCCTCGACCACGAGGACGGCCTGCTGCCCGAGGACGACGAGACCAAGATGCGCGTCGGCGACCTCATCAGGGAACTGCGGCCGGACGTGATCCTGACGCACTGGAGCGCCTCCATCCACAAGGACCACGCCCGCACCCACCGGATCGTCGAGGACGCCCGCTTCTACGGCGGTCTGAAGACCCTGGAGCGCGAGCACCCGGCCTACTGGGCGAACGAGCTCTACTACGCCGACAACTGGGAGGACGCCGAGGGCTACGAGCCCGACGTGTTCGTCGAGCTGAGCGAGGAGGCGTACGAGCTGTGGTCGCAGGCGATCACCGGCTACGCCTACGCCAGGGGCGAGACCTACGGCTTCCCGTACGTCGACTACTACCGCGCGCTGACGATCGTGCGCGGAGCGCCGGCCGGGTTCGGCCGCGCGCAGGCATTCGCCGCCCCGAAGGGCTCGCGGCGGCTGCGCACGAAGTACTTCGGAAAGGGGGCCTCCGCATGAGGCGGTCGATGAGCCGGCCGGCGAGCCGGATCGCGGCGGTGCTGGCCGCGCTGGCGCTGGCGGGATGTTCCGGCGGCGGTGGCTCCGGAGGCGGTGGCTCCGCCAAGAGCGGGGACGCGCCGCCGCTGGTGATCCACGCCGTGGACGCGGGCACGTTCCAGGAGGACTTCAACCCGTACCACCTCGAAGGTGTGAACTTCGGCACCAGCGGGATGATCCACGAGACCCTCATGTACTTCAACAAGCTCAAGCCGGGGGAGATCACGCCCTGGCTGGCGCTCGACCACGAGTGGTCGAACAAGGGCAAGTCGGTGACGTTCACGCTGCGGCCGGGCGTGAAGTGGTCCGACGGGCAGCCGTTCACCGCCGACGACGTGGCCTTCACGTTCCAGATGCTGAAGAAGCATCCGCAGCTCAACAAGAGCGGGCTGAAGATCGAGGGGGCCGAGGCGCTCGCGCCCGACAAGGTGCGCCTCGACTTCGGCGGCACCTCGTACGCCAAGCTCTTCGACATCGCGGGCAGCTCGCCCATCGTGCCCAAGCATTTGTGGGAGAAGGAGAAGGACCCCGCCACCTTCACCAACCCCAAGCCGGTCGGGACGGGGCCGTACACGCTGTCGAAGTTCTCGGCGCAGCTGTACGAGCTGGTCAAGAACCCGTCCTACTGGCAGCCGGGCAAGCCGGAGGTGCCGGTGCTGCGGTTCCCGGCGTACACGGCCAACGCCCTCCAGGTGGCGCTGCGACAGGGCGAGGTGGACTGGGCGGGCGCGTTCGTGCCGGACATCCAGAAGATCTACGTGCAGGGCAAGCCGGAGCAGAACAAGTTCTACTTCCCGCCGGAGGGCGTGGTGACGCTGCTGCCGAACCTGACCCATCCCGTGCTGGCCAAGCCCGAGGTGCGCGCGGCCATGAGCCTCGCCATCGATCGGGACAAGATCGTCCAGGTGGCCGAGCGGGGATACACCAAGGTCGCGCACCCGACCGGCGTACCGATGCCGGGCGGGGAGGCGTACGTGCCGCCCGAGTACCGCGACGCCGCCTACAAGGTCGACGTCGAGAAGGCCAAGGAGCTGCTCAAGGGCGTCGATCCGGCGGAGCTGAAGTTCACCCTGCTGGTGCCGTCGCCGTTCACCGACTGGGTGAACGCCGCCCAGCTCATCCGCGAGGACCTGGCCAAGGTCGGGATCACGGTCGAGACCAGGGGGGTGGCGTTCCAGGACTGGGTGTCCAAGGTCGGCAAGGGCGACTACGACCTGTCGATCAGAGCCACTCCGACCGGGCCGACCCCGTACTTCCAGATGCGCTCGATGCTCTCCGGCGAGCTGGCCAAGCCCGTGGGCGAGGCCGCCGGCGGCAACTACGAGCGGTGGAAGGACGCCGAGACCGACAGGCTGATCGACGCGTACGCCGCCACCGAGGACGAGGCCGAGCAGCAGAAGGCCACCCAGGGCCTGAGCAGGATCATGATGGAGAAGGCGCCCACGCTGCCGCTGTTCTACAGCCCGTCGTGGGCGCAGTACCGGACCGACAAGTACGTGGGCTGGCCCTCCGAGCAGGACCCGTACGCGATGCCGTCGCCCTACACCTCGCCCGACGCGGCCATGGTGCTGCTGCACTTGAAGCCGGCCGGCAGTTGAGGTTCCTGGCACGGCGGCTCGGTTTCTACCTCCTGACGGCCTGGGCCGCCATCACGCTGAACTTCCTGATCCCCCGGCTCATGCCGGGGGATCCGGTGGAGCTGCTGGTGGCCCGGATGAGGGGGAACGTCGACCCCGCCGCCATCGACGCGATGCGCGGGGCGTTCGGCATCAGCGACGCGAGCCCGTGGCGGCAGTACCTGGACTATCTGGGCAACCTCGCCCACGGCGAGCTGGGCCGCTCGATCACGTTCTTCCCCACCGAGGTCTCGACGGTGATCGCGGACAGCCTGCCGTGGACGCTCGGGCTCGTCGGCGTCGCCACGCTGATCAGCTACCTGATCGGCACCGCCCTGGGCGTGATCATGGCGTGGAAGCGCGGCACCTGGCTGGACGGGGTGCTGCCGGCGGCCACGTTCATGCACGCGGTGCCGTACTTCTGGGTCGCGCTGGCCCTGGTGTTCGTCTTCGGGGTGACGTTGCAGTGGTTCCCGGTCAGCCGGGCGTACGGGCTGGACGTGATGCCGGGGCTGACCGGTGAGTTCGCGTGGAGCGTGCTCTACCACGCGACGCTGCCGGCGATCACGATCGTGCTGGCCTCCATGGCCGACCGGATCCTCGGCATGCGCAACGTCATGGTGACCACGCTCGGCGAGGACTACGTGGTGATGGCCGAGGCCAAGGGGCTGACCTCGCGCCGGGTCATGTGGGCCTACGCCGCCCGCAACGCGATCCTGCCGAACATCACCAGCTTCGCGCTCTCGCTCGGCTTCGTGGTGGGCGGCTCGGTGCTGACGGAGATCGTCTTCTCCTATCCCGGCATCGGCTCGATGCTGCTCAAGGGCGTGGAGAACGAGGACTTCCCGCTCATGCAGGGCATCTTCCTCGTCATCTCACTGGCCGTGCTCGTCGCCAACTTCCTGGCCGACCTGGCGTACGTGGTGCTCGACCCCCGGACCAGGCAGGAGACGGAATGAAGATCAAGATCGGGGCCGGGATCCTGGTCCTCTTCGCGCTGACGGCCGTCCTCGGGCCGCTGCTCATCGGCGCCGATCCCGCCGCCACCAGCGGGGACGGGCTGCAGGGCCCGTCGGCGGAGCACTGGCTCGGCACCACGCAGACCGGGCAGGACATCCTCGTCCAGATCGTGTACGGCGCCCGCGTCTCGCTCGGCGTCGGCGTGCTGTCGGCGCTCATCGCCACGGTGCTGGCGGTCGCGGTCGGCCTGGTCGGCGGCTACGTCGGCGGCGCCGTGGACGAGGCGCTGTCGGTGCTGACCAACATCTTCCTCGTGCTGCCCGCCCTCCCGCTGATCATCGTGCTGGCCGGCTATCTCCCGCAGCGCGGCGTGGCCTCGGTCGCCGTGGTGATCGCGGTGACCGGCTGGGCCTGGGGCGCGCGGGTGCTGCGCGCCCAGACCCTGTCGGTACGCCGGCGCGACTACGTCCAGGCCGCCAGGGCGACCGGCGAAGGGCCGCTGCGGATCGTCTTCTACGAGATCCTGCCGGTCCTGCTGCCCGTCATCGCGACCAGCTTCCTGGCCACCGTGGTCGCGGCGATCCTGGCCGAGGCCGGGCTGTCGTTCCTGGGCCTGGCCGACCTGTCCACGGTGAGCTGGGGCAGCATGCTGTACTTCGCGCAGAACGGGCAGGCGCTGCTCATCGGGGCCTGGTGGTGGTTCATCCCGCCCGGCCTGTGCATCGCGCTCATCGGCACCGGCCTGGCCCTGGTGAACTTCGGCATCGACGAGATCGCCAACCCGCGGCTGCGCACGGTCAAGGCCCCCCGGAAGGCACGCGCATGAACGTCCTGGAGATCCGCGACCTCGGCGTGGACTACCTGTCCGGCTCCGGAGCCGTGCACGCGGTGTCCGGCGTCTCGCTCGACCTGCGCCGTGGCGAGATCCTGGGCCTGGCGGGCGAGAGCGGGAGCGGCAAGTCCACGCTGGCGAACGCGGTGGCCCGGCTGCTGCGTCCGCCCGCCTCGATCACGTCGGGGTCGGTCGTCTACCGCCGCCAGGACGGCTCGGCCGTGGACGTGCTCGCCCTGGGCGGGAACGAGCTGCGCGCCTTCCGCTGGAAGGAGCTGGCGGTCGTCTTCCAGAGCGCCATGAACTCCCTCAACCCGGTCATCACCGTGGGCGCCCAGATCGACGACGTGCTGCGCGTCCACGCGCCCCGCATGTCCCGCACCGAGCGCACCGAGCGGTCGGTGGAACTGCTGCAGCGCGTCGGCATCAGCGCCGACCGCCGCCGCTCCTACCCGCACGAGCTGTCAGGGGGCATGCGCCAGCGCGCCGCCATCGCCATCGCGCTCGCGCTCAACCCCGAGATCATCATCATGGACGAGCCGACGACCGCGCTCGACGTGGTGGTGCAGCGCGACATCCTCGCGGAGATCAGGGCGTTACGGGAGGAGTACGGCTTCGCGGTCGTCTTCATCACCCACGACCTGTCCCTGCTCATGGAGATCTCCGACAGGATCGCCATCATGTACGCGGGCCGGGTCGTGGAGACCGGGACGGCCGAAACGCTGCACAGGGCGCCGCGGCATCCGTACACGCTGGGGCTGCTGCGCTCGTTCCCCCGCCTGCGCGGGCCGCGCGAGGAGCTGTTCGGCATTCCCGGAGTCCCGCCCGACCTGCGCTCGCCGCCACCGGGCTGTGCCTTCCACCCCAGGTGCGCGATGGCGGTGGCGGAGTGCTCCGAGAGCCTGCCCGTGCTCAGGGCGGAGGCGGGCGGCGAGGTCGCGTGCCTGCTCGACGACGGGAGGGGAGTGTCATGAACATCCTGGAGGGGCGCGACCTCACCAAGCACTTCACCGCCGCCCGCGGTCCCCGGGGCCGCTTCGGCAAGCGGCCGCCGGTGCGGGCGGTGGAGGACGTCTCGATCGCGCTGCGGGCCGGCTCGGTGACGGCGCTGGTCGGGGAGAGCGGCTGCGGCAAGAGCACGGTCGCGCGGCTGCTGGCCCAGGTCTATCCGGCCACGTCCGGCGAGGTACTGCTGCGCGGTGAGCCGGTACGCGCCCACCGCGGCGCCGCCTTCAAGGAGTACCGGCGCCAGGTCCAGCTCATCTTCCAGGACCCCTTCGCCTCCCTGAACCCCTTCCACCGGGTCCGCTACCACCTGGCCAGGCCCCTGCGCCTGCACGGGCACGCCCGCTCCGACGCCGAGGAGCGTGAGCAGGTCGCCGAGCTGCTCGAACGCGTCAGCCTCACCCCGGTCGAGCAGTTCATGGACAAGATGCCGCACGAGCTGTCCGGCGGTCAGCGGCAGCGGGTGGCGATCGCGCGGGCGCTGGCGGTGCGGCCCGTCGCGCTGATCGCCGACGAGCCCGTGTCGATGCTGGACGTCTCCATCAGGCTCGGCGTGCTGCGGCTGCTGGAAGGGCTGGCGCGGGAGAACGGGCTGGCGCTGCTCTACATCACGCACGACATCGCCAGCGCCCGTTACTTCGCCGAGGACATCACGGTCATGTACGCGGGACGGCTGATCGAGAGCGGGCCGAGCGAGGAGCTCACGCAGTCGCCGCGGCACCCGTACACGCGGTTGCTGCTGGAGTCGGCGCCGGATCCCGACCGGGTGGCGCCGCCCACGGGCGAGCGGCACGGCGAGCCGCCCAGCCTGATCGACCCGCCGGGCGGCTGCCGGTTCCATCCGCGCTGCCCGGTGGCGTTGCCGGTGTGCTCGACCGAGGTGCCGAGGCGTACGGAACCGGGCGAGGGACGCTGGACGCACTGCTGGCAGGCCGGCGCGACGCTCAGCGGCTAGACCCGCCCGCCGTCCCCGTACGGCCCGCCGTCCCCGTACGGCCCGGCGCCCCGGACCCGCGCGTCCCGATCGAACCCGTGGTGCCCGGGGTGCGTCCAACTCCTCCGAGGAGGCGCGATGGAAGCGTTGGGCGCGGCGGATCCCGACCGGATCGGCGGGTACTGGCTGGCCGGGCGGCTCGGCTCCGGTGGGCAGGGGGTGGTGTACGAGGCGTACGAGGCGGACGGCGCCCGGGTGGCCCTCAAGGTGCTGCACGCCGCCGACCCCGCGCTGCGGGACAGGTTCCGGAAGGAGATCGCCGCGGCCCGGCGCGTCGCCTCGTTCTGCACCGCCAAGGTGATCGACGCCGACCCCGACGCGGCCCGGCCGTACGTCGTCAGCGAGTACGTCGAGGGCGTGAGCCTGCGGCACGCCGGGCGGCGGTTCACCGGGGACGACCTGCACCGCCTGGCGACGGCCGTCGCGACCGCGCTGACCGCGGTGCACGAGGCCGGCGTCGTGCACCGCGACCTCAAACCGGACAACGTCCTGCTCGGCCCGGACGGGCCCCGGGTGATCGACTTCGGGATCGCCCGGACCGCGGAGATGTCGCTGACCGCGAGCGGCACCGTCGCCGGCACCCCCGCCTACATGGCCCCCGAGATCCTCATCGGGCAGCGCGCCGGGCCGCCGGCCGACGTGTTCGCCTGGGGATGCGTAATGGTGTTCGCCGCGACGGGCGAGGACCCGTTCCGGGCCGACGACCTCGGCGCGGTGATGCACCGCGTACTGACCCACCACCCCGACCTCGGCGCGCTGCCTCCCTCCGTCCGTCCGCTGGTGGCCGCCGCGCTGGACAAGGACCCCGACCGCCGGCCCGCCGTCCGCGACCTCCTGCTCGCTCTCGTCGGCGGCTCCGGGGAGGCCGGTCCGGCGCACGGTTCCGGCGGGACCGGCTCGGCCGGCGGCGACCTGCTCGGCGCGGGCCGCCGCCGCGCCGGCGCCCTGCACGCCCGGGGCCCGGCCGACCCGGCCCTCGGCGCGCTGGCCGAGGACGCCTACGCCACCCTCGGGCCGGACGAGCGGGAGTTCGTCCCCGAGCTGCTGCTGAGGCTGGTCGCGATCGACGCCGACGGCCTGGAGACCGTACGGCGGGCGCCCGTGGACGAACTGCTGCCCGAGCGTCCCGAGACCCGCCGCCGCATCCTGGACGCCTTCGGCTACCTCATCACCGAGAGCGACGGCGAGGTGGCCATCGCCCGCCCCGCCGTACTGCGCGCCTGGCCGCGGCTGCGGTCGTGGGTGGAGGCCGACCGCGAGGGGCTGCCGGTCCTCGCCGAGATCGGCCGGGCCGCCCGCGTCTGGGACGCGCACGGCCGCCGTGACGCCGACCTGCCGCAGGGCAGCCGGCTGGAGGAGGCGCTCGGCTGGGCCGCCACCGGGCGGCGGCACCTGACCCTCACCCCGCTGGAACGCGACTTCCTCACCGCCGCGGGCGGGCTCACCCGGCGTCGCGTCCGCCGGCGGCGGCTGCTCACCACGGCGCTGGCCGTGCTGCTGGTGCTCTCCCTGGCCGGTGGGGCCGCCGCGCTCTACCAGGGCGTCCAGGCCGCCGAGCAGCGCGACAGGGTGACCGCCGAACGCGACCGGGTCCTCGGCCGCGAGGCCGCCCGGACCGCAGACGGCCTGCGCACCACCGACCCGGTGAAGGCCATGCTGCTCAGCGTCGCCGCCTGGCGGCTCGCCCCCGGCCCGGAGAGCCGTTCCAGCCTGGCGTCCTCGCTCCAGCGCCCGGAGAGCGGCGTCTTCCGGCCCCCGCCGACGCCGGGTACGGTCCGGCAGGCGGTGAGCGGCGACGGCCTCGTCATGGCCACCGTCGGCGAGCGTGAGGTGCGTGTCCACGACGTGACGACCGGCAGGCCGACCGCGGCCTGGAGCGCGCCGGAGCTGTCCGCGGGGATGCGGTACGCCGTTTTGAGCGGCAGCGGCCGTCTGCTGGCCGTCATCTCCTCCGACCGCGTCACGGTGCGGGAGACGCGGACCGGCCGCCAGGTGTGGAGCAGGCGGGTAGGCGTCATGGACGGAGACACCTGGGCGGATCCGTTCTTCGGCGAGCAGGACTCGCTCATCGTCACCCGGCTGGGGGAGATCTGGGACGTGGACCGGGGGAAGGTCGTCCGTACGGGGTGGGGGAACGAGCAGGACGACTTCGCCGTCGCGCCGTCCGGGAAGCTGGTCGCCGCCACCCGGCGCGGGAAGGTCCGGCTGTGGCGGATGCCCGGTCTGGTGGAGGACCGCCGTTTCCCGGACGGCTGCGGCGGCACCCTCAACGTGGTCGCCTTCAGCGCGGACGGCCGGTACCTCGTCTGCGGCGGCGAGCGGATCGAGCTGTGGGACACCGTGACGGGCAGGCGGGCCGCTCAGACGGCCGACACGAACGATGACGATGACGATGACGACTGGCTCTGGCCGGAGATGGAACCGTTCCTCGGCCCGGGCTCGGAGATACGGCTCAGCGCCGACGGCCGGTTCGCGGCCGGCTTCACGGGGCCGGACATCCGGGTGTGGAACGTCCAGGCGCATCGGCTGGTCCTGCGCTACCAGGCACCCGGTGACGTCTCCGGGATCTGGTTCGCCCCGGACGGGCGGACCCTGCGCTACCGGCTCGGGGACCGCATGGTGGCACTCACCCTGCGGCCCGCGCTCCGGAGAAACCCGATCCCCGGCGACCTGGGCTACACGCAGATCAGCCCGGACGCGCGGTGGGTCGCGGCCGAGACGGCCGAGGCCCGTGGGATCCGGTTGTGGGACGTCCCCGGACGCCGTTTCACCGGAGAGGTCCCCCTCGGAGACGAGGAGTGCACCGTGATCTTCGACCGTCCGGGGAGGAGCATGGCCGTCTCCGCGGACAGCGGCCGGACGGACGTCTACGACGTCGCCACGAGGCGCAGGCTGTGGACCCACACGATCACCGCCGGTCAGGTCCTGATGGGGAGGGCCTTCAGTGAGGACGGCAGGTTCCTCGCCACGGTGTACGGCCCGAACCGTCCGGTCCCGTCCGATATCCGGCTCAACGTGCGAGATGCGCGCGACGGGCGGCTGATCAGCGACATCGGGGTGGACGAAAGGGTCTCCGGCATCGTCTACCTGCCTGACGGCAGGCTCATGGACGCGCGGATGGGCCGCGTCATCGACATGACGACGGGCGAACTCACCGGGGCGGGATACGCCGGGTCGAACGGGACGGACGCCATCGCCGTGTCCCCGGACGGAGGGCGGCTGGCGGTCGGGGAGAGGGACCGGCGGGTGACCCTGTGGGACACCCGTACCGCGACCGCGCTGACACCCGATCTGCGCGTCGAGGACGGTTCGGTGGAGAACATGAGGTTCTCCCTCCGAGGAGACGTGCTCGCCACCCTCGACATGGGTGAGGGGCTGGAACTCTGGGACACCGCCACCCGGCAGCGGATCGGGGAGAGGATCGAGGTCCACGACGGCACCGAGTATCTCGACCTGGAGATGGCCTTCACCGCCGACGGGTCCCGGCTGCGCCTGATCCGACGCGGCGGCGTCCTCTACGAACTCCCCGTCGGCCCCGGCCTGATGGCCGCCGAGGTCTGCGCGCGGGCCGGCCGTACGCTCACCCGGCGGGAGTGGGGCGAGCACCTAGGCGGCGTGCCGTACCGCGACGTCTGCGCCGCTTCCTGACCACGACGTCCGCGGTCCCGCGCCGGGGAACGGTCAGCGTATGAGCAGGGCCTCTGCGCCGACGGGGCGGAAGCCCGCAGCGAGGAAGGCCCGCACGCTGGCCGCGTTGCCCGGGGCGACCTGCGCCCACAGGGTGTTCCCCTCACCGGTGAGGTGCCTCCCCGCCCGCGCGAGCAGCCGGCCGAGACCTCCGCCCTGGCGGGCGGGATCGACCTCGGCCGCGACCTCCCAGCGGCCCGCCACGCCCCGCCCGAGCAGCACCACCCCGCCGTCCGTCTCCCACACCCGCACGTCGTCGCGGTGCCGCAGGGCCCGCCGTACCCGGGGGTGGTCGCGGTCGGTGAGCTCCGTGAGCGGCACCGGCGGCGGGCCGGGCAGCGGATCGGCGGTCAGCAGCATGTCCACGTTGTCGACCCGCCGCCCGGTGCGCTCCTCCATGGCGCGCAGGAAGCGCGGGTGCAGGGGCGCGGACAGGTCGTCGGCGGGGAGCAGGGCGCGCAGCCATTCGTGGTCGACGTCGGCGAACACCACGGTGTGCGCGGTGAACGCGATGACGCCGCAGTCGCGTGGGCTCGGCTGGCCGGTGAACTCCACGGCGCCGTCGGCGGCCGGGAAGTCCCCGCGCCCGGCCGCCTCCAGCAGCCTGCTCAACTCGTGCACGTTCCTGCCTCCCGGCATCCGTCCCGGGTCCGTCCGATCGGCACTTTCCCTTCCCGTGCCCGTGGTTTCACCGGTGACCGGCCGATCCTCGCACGGACGGACCAGATGGATCACCTCGATATCCGGTCGCCCCGGTCGCGGCGGGACGCCGCCCGTCGCGTTCGCCCGCTCGGACGCCGTAGCGGGCGGATGGCCGCGGGTGTTACGCTGCCGACCGTCGAGTGTCGGATTCTCGGATGAGAGGGAGGTGAGGTTCAATGACCGCGGTGAAGACCGCTGCCGTGCGCAGCGCCCGGACAATCCTCACGTCCCGGGCCCCGGTCTGACCCATTTCCTTCCCTCCGCAGTGAGCCTGTCCGGCCACTGAGGCGGAGTGGCGCCTGTGTCTCGTCGGGGCCCCTTCCCGCAAGGTGTCTCACATTGTCAAACCTCTCCGACTCCGGCCTGTCCCGCTACGGATGGACCGGAGCACTCGACCACGCCTTCGCAGAACACCGCGAGGCCGGCCTGGTGCCGGCCCGGATCGTACGGGTGGACCGCGGCCTGTGCGACACGGTCACCGAGTCCGGGCCGGTACGGGCCCGGATCGCGGCGTACTCGCCCGATCCGCTCCAGGCGCCGTGCACCGGCGACTGGGCCGCGCTGCGCCCCGGCCCCGCCCCGGAACTGGTGGCCCTGCTGCCGCGGAGCAGCGCGATCGTGCGCTCGTCCGCCTCCCGCTCCTCCCACGGGCAGGTGCTCGCCGCCAACGTCGACACCGTCGCCGTCGTCGTCTCCCTGGCCGCTCCGCTGGACGCGGCCAGGCTGGAGCGGCTGCTGGCCCTGGCCTGGGACAGCGGCGCCAGGCCACTGATCGTGCTCACCAAGGCGGACCTGGCCCCCGACCCCGCCGCCGTGTACGCCGAGGCGGGCGCGCTGGCGCCCGGTGTGGACGTCCTGTTCACCAGCGTGACCACCGGCCAGAACATCGACGTGCTGACCGCACTGCTGAGCGGCACCACGGTCCTGCTCGGCTCCTCGGGCGCGGGCAAGTCCAGCCTCGGCAACGCGCTGCTCGGCGACGAGCTTCTCGCCACCGGCGCGGTACGCGCGCACGACGGCAAGGGGCGTCACACCACCGTCCGCCGCGAGCTGGTGCCTCTTCCCGGCGGCGGTGTGCTCATCGACACCCCCGGTTTGCGCGGCGTGGGTCTCCACGACGCCGCCGCCAGCCTGGAACAGGTCTTCGCCGAGATCGAGGACCTCGCCCGGGACTGCCGCTTCGGCGACTGCGCCCACCACGCCGAGCCCGGTTGCGCGGTACGGGCCGCCATCGAGGCGGGAGAGCTGACCGGACGCCGCCTCGACAGCTACCGCAAGCTGCAACGCGAGAACGCCTGGGCGGCCTCGCGGACCGACGCGCGGCTGCGCGCCGAGCGCAGCAACCGGCAGAAGGCCATCACCAGCCACCTGCGCGCGACCTACGCGTTCAGGGACCGGCAGTCATGACCGGCCGCATCCCGCCGGTCACCCCCTCGACACCACAGACCCACGCCCTGCGCCCGCAGGCGAGCACGGAAAAGGACTCCGACCCCGCCATGACCATCTCCTGGACCACCCGCCCCGAGACCGCCGCCGACCTCGTCGCGATCCGCGAGGTCAACCTCGCCGCCTTCCCCACCCCGCTCGAGGCCGACCTGGTCGAGGCGCTGCGGGCCGACCCGCAGGCGTGGATCCCCGGCCTGTCCTGGGTCGCCGAGGCGCCCGGCGGCGGCGTCGCCGGATTCGCCCTGCTCACCCGCTGCCATGTCGACGGCGCCCCGGCGCTCACCCTGGGCCCGTGCGCCGTCAGTCCCGAGTACCAGCGGCAGGGCGCCGGCTCCGCCGCGATCCACGCCGCCCTGCGCGCCGCCCATGAGCAGGGGGAGAACCTCGTGCTCGTGCTGGGCCACGCCGAGTACTATCCGCGTTTCGGCTTCACCCCGGCCTCCGGTCACGCCATCCGGCCGCCCTTCGAGGTCGAGGACAAGTACATGATGGCGCTCACCTTCGACCCCACGCGGCCCGTGCCGTCCGGCACGATCCGCTACCCGGAGGCGTTCGGAGTCTGATCCCGGCACGTCGGCGGGGTGCCTGAGAGCGACAGACGACCGGTCGCTCCCGGGCACCCTCAGCCGGGTGGCGTAGGTGCGATGCGCGTGCCCAAACTGAGGCGGATACCGCAAAAAATGTAATTTCTCCCTTCCCGCCCTCCAAGAAAGGAGGAGAACACGGTCGGCGAAAGGGCGGAGCAGGTGACAGACACCGCACCCGATGCGGAGGACCTCCGGCGGACGATGCGCGATCCGGAGGCGTTCGAGGAGTTCTACCGAAGACACACCGAGTCCGTCAGCCGTTTCGTGGCGCGCCGGGTGACCGACCCGCACACGGTGGCGGACCTGACGATGGAGGTGTTCCTGGCCGCCGTCGACACCGCGGCCACCTACCGGCCCGAACGCGGCAGCCAGGCGGCCTGGCTGTACGGCATAGCCCGCAACGTCGTGGCGACCGAGCACCGCAGAGCCGCTCAGGAGGTCCGCAAGGCGGACCGGGCCGCGGGCCGCCGCCCGCTGGACGCCGACGACATCGCCCGGCTGGAGGAGCGGATCGACGCCGAACGGGACGTCCGCCACCTCCTTACGGCCATCGCCGCCCTGCCGAAGGGGCTGCGGGCCGTGGCCGAGCTGGTCCACCTCGACGGCCTGCCCGTCGAGGAGGCCGCCGCCGCCCTGCGCATCCGCGTCGGAACCGCCCGGGTGCGGCTGCACCGCGTCCGACGCCTGCTCAGGACCGAACTCGACGCCCGCCACCCGGAGCCCGCCATCGCGAAAGGAACGTCATGACGACCAGTGAGAGACGACTCGCCGGGTTCGAGGAGCGGCAGCTCGCCGAGCTCAGGGAACACGTCGCCGCACGGGCGGCGGCCACGCCGGCGAGGAGACCACGGGGGCGTCTCCTCCTGGCCGCCGCGGCCGTCACGGCCGGGGTCTGCGCCGCCGTCGCGATCCCGGCGGTGTCGGGGGGCGGCGGCGAGCCCGCCTACGCCGTCACCAAGGGCGCCGACGGGGTCGTGCACGCCGAGCTCCGCGACTCCCGCGACTTCCGTGACGCCGCCGGACTTTCGGACCAGCTGCGGAGGCTCGGCGTCCCCGCCCTCGTCGACTACACGCCCGAGGGCAAGATGTGCCGGGAGCCGCGCGGGAAGTATGTGGAGGACATCCCACCGGACCTGTACCACGTGCCCGAGTCGATCCCCGGAGAGAAGCGGGGCTGGCGGATGCGGATCGACACCCGGCTCTTCAAGCCCGGCCAGACCTTCGTCTGGACCATCGGGGGAAACAGCACCAGAACCAGGCTCATGGAGGGCCCGGTGGCGCCCTGCGTGCTCGTGGACGCCCCCGAGCAGAAGAAGTACCACCCGGACTCCCGGCTGGCCACGGCCAAGGGCCGCTCGCTCGCCGGATACCGGGTGGACGGCAAGACCGTCGGCGAGGTCGTCCCGGAGATCGAGAAGCGCGGCCTGAAGGTCGTCTACCTGGTCATGAGCGTCCCCCCGGGGAACCCCGGCGGTTTCGGGGAGGACCGCATCCAGGGGGCCCCGGTCGGAAAGGACTGGACCGTCTGGGAGGCGGAGGAGGTCGTCAAGGGGCCGAAGGACACGCCCACCGGGGTGATCCGCCTCCTCGTCACCAAGGAGCACTACGACAGGAACCCGGTCTACGGCGGCCCCCGCGACGCCGTCATCCCCGAATAGCGCGGAGTAGCGAGGTGAACCGGCCGAACGTACGGGGCAGATCACCGTGAACCGTACGTTCGGCTGATACCCGCGCCAGGCCTGGCCTCGCAGGATCGGTCCATGCCATACGAAGATCCCCGTCCGGCGCCGACAGCCGAGGGTTCCCACCGGCGTGTGACCCGGACCGGCAGCCGCCCGAGGGGCGCGAAACCGATGGTGCGGGGCGGTCTGGCCGCCGTCGCCGGACTGCTCGCCCTCGTGGCCGCCACCTCCGGCACGTCCGCGTCCGCCTCCGCCACACCCGGACCCGCCACACCCGGACCCGCCACACCCGGACCCGCCACACCCGGACCCGCCACACCCGGACCCGCCACACCC
>NZ_JBEZNH010000007.1:173609-224852 GCF_040653115.1 Streptosporangium sp. NPDC048047
CGCCACACCCGGACCCGCCACACCCGGACCCGCCACACCCGGACCCGCCACACCCGGGCCCGCGTCCGCGGACTCGCCGGTCACGCCGGGCGACGTGCCGGACCGCACGTCGCGAAGCACGCCGTACCTGCCCAGGCCGACCGGTCGCCATCCGGTCGGCACCACGTCCCTGCACCTGACGGACTCCTCCCGGCCGGACCCCTGGGTGCCCGGGGCGGAGGCGAGGGAGCTCATGGTCTCCCTCTGGTATCCGGCGAAGTCGCCGGGCGGGCGGCGGGCGCCGTACATGACGGCGAAGGAGTCCGAGCTCGTCCTGAAGGGGACGGGGATGACCGGCGTGCCGCCGGACGCGCTGAGCGGGACGCGTACCAACGCGTTCGTCGGCGCGGAACCGGCCGGACGTCGGCGCGGCCTGCCCCTGGTGGTGCTCTCCCCCGGCTTCACCTGGCCCAGGAGCTCGCTGACGGCCCTGGCCGAGGACCTCGCGAGCCGCGGCTACGTGGTGGCCGGCATCGACCACACCTACGAGAACTTCGCGACGACCTTCCCCGACGGGCGGGTCACCACCTGTGCCGCGTGCGAACTCGAAACCGACGACTTCGGCGGGAAGGCGGTGCGGAGCCGGGCGGCCGACACCTCCTTCGTGCTGGACGAGCTGGCCGGCCCGCACCCGAAGTGGAGGGGCGGCGCCCTGATCGACCCGACCCGGATCGCGATGGCGGGCCAGTCCCTCGGCGGTGCGAGCGTCGCCGAGACCATGCTGAAGGACCCCCGGGTACGCGCCGGGATCAACATGGACGGCCAGATGTTCGCCCCGATCCCCGCGAGCGGGCTGGCGCGGCCGTTCATGTTCCTGGGCGTACGGGGACCGCACAGCCCGGGAAGCGCCGAGGACCCCACGTGGGACCGCGACTGGCGGCACCTGACCGGCTGGAGGCGCTGGCTCGTGGTGGCCGGGGCGGTGCATGCGTCCTTCACCGACTACGACCTGCTCGCCCGGCAGATCGGCGTCGACCTCGGCGGCACCCTCTCCGGCCCCCGCACGGTGGAGATCACCCGCGGGTACGTCCGGGCCTTCTTCGACCGGCACCTGCGCGCGAAGCCGCAGCCCCTGCTGGAGAGGCCGTCGCCCCGCTACCCCGAGGTCGCCTTCTGCTCCCCGGAGACGAAGACCTGCCGATAGGGGAGACCGGCCGGTGTCCCGCACGGCTCGCCTCACGGAAGGTCAGGGGCGGGCCGGGCGTCGGGCCGGGGCCGAGGCCGTCGGGACGGGCGCGTCGCGGCCCGTCCTCCACCGGGCCTCTAGGAGATCCTGCGGCGGTAGGTGTTCATGGCGAGGACGTAGGCGACGACCAGGATGCCGGCGCACCAGGCCAGGGCGATCCAGATGTCGGCGCCGACCGGCTGCCGGGTGAACAGGGCGCGGACGGCGTTGACGATGGACGTCACCGGCTGGTGCTCGGCGAAGGCGCGCACCGGGCCGGGCATGGTGCCGGTGGGAACGAACGCCGAGCTGAGGAACGGCAGGAAGATGAGCGGGTAGGAGAACGCGCTCGCGCCCTCCACGGTCTTGGCCGTCAGGCCGGGGATGACGGCGATCCACGTCAGCGCCAGGGTGAACAGGATCAGGATGCCGGCGACCGCGAGCCACGCCGACACACCCGCCGTCGACCGGAAGCCCATGAGCAGGGCGACGAGCACGACGACCGCGAGTGAGATCAGGTTGGCGACCAGCGAGGTCAGCACGTGCGCCCACAGCACCGACGAGCGTGCGGTCGGCATGGACTGGAACCGTTCGAAGATGCCGCCCTTCATGTCCATGAACAGCCGGTACGCGGTGTAGGCGATGCCCGAGGCGATCGTGATGAGCAGGATGCCGGGCAGCAGGTAGCTCACATACGGCTCTGACCGCGACCCGGTGTCGATCGCGCCGCCGAACACGTAGACGAACATCAGCATCATGCCGATCGGCATGACCGCGGTCGTGATGATGGTGTCCGGGCTGCGTGCGATGTGACGCAGGGACCGTCCCAGCAGGACGGCGGTGTCACCGAGGAAATGCTTGCTCATCGTCGCTCCTTCACGCGTTCGTGCCGGCGTCGCGGTCATGGCCGCCGGCGCCTCTGGCGCCGACGAGTGCGAGGAAGATCTCCTCCAGGGTCGGCTGCTTCTCGACGTACTCGGTCTTGGCGGGCGGCAGGAGCCGCTTGAGCTCGGCGAGGGTGCCGTCGACGATGATCCGGCCCTCGTGGAGGATCGCGATCCGGTCGGCGAGCTGTTCCGCCTCGTCGAGGTACTGCGTGGTGAGCAGCACCGTCGTGCCGCGCGCGGCGAGTTCCCTGACGGTCTGCCACACCTCGATGCGCGCCTGGGGGTCGAGCCCGGTCGTCGGCTCGTCCAGGAAGATGACCGGAGGGTTCCCGACCAGGCTCATCGCGATGTCGAGGCGGCGGCGCATGCCACCGGAGTACGTCGACGCCTTCCGGCCGCCCGCGTCGGTCAGCGAGAACCGCTCCAGCAGGTCGTCGGCGACCTCGCCCGGATTCCTGACGTGCCGCAGCCGGGCGACCAGCACGAGGTTCTCCCGTCCGGTGAGGATCTCGTCCACGGCGGCGAACTGCCCGGTCAGGCTGATCGACTCGCGCACGTCCGCGGCCCGCGTGGCGACGTCGAAGCCGTTGACGAGGGCCGTGCCGGCGTCGGCCCGAAGCAGCGTGGACAGGATCTTCACGGCCGTGGTCTTGCCGGCGCCGTTGGAGCCGAGCAGGGCGAAGATGCTGCCCCGCGCCACGGTGAAGTCCACGCCGCGCAGCACCCGCAGCTCCCCGTAGGACTTCTCCAGCCCCCGCACCCGGATCGCCGGGGCCTGCTGTGTCGTCTGTGTCGTCATCGCCCGGTCCTGTCCTCTCCCGCGGGCTCCTCGCCGGCGGCACGCTTGACGGCGTCGGTGAGACGGTTGCGCTCCCGGATCCGCCACTGTCCGGCCGGGTAGTTGGCCGTGAACG
The DNA here is from genome assembly GCF_040653115.1 of Streptosporangium sp. NPDC048047. Taxonomy (NCBI): domain Bacteria; kingdom Bacillati; phylum Actinomycetota; class Actinomycetes; order Streptosporangiales; family Streptosporangiaceae; genus Streptosporangium; species Streptosporangium sp. NPDC048047. The sequence goes on from NZ_JBEZNH010000007.1 coordinate 176,615, forward strand.
CCTCCACGAACTCCACGGGGTCCTCCCCGAAGAGGCCGCGGATCGGGATCCCGTCCGCCGCGCTCTGCTCGAACAGGTCGGCGATGTCCTCGTACATCGTCACGTCGGCGCCGTCGGTCAGCCCGAGGTGCAGCAGGTAGCGCTCCATCGCCTCGGCCGCCGTACGGTAGTCGGGGGGAAGCTCCTTGATCCGCGCCTTGTACCGCCGGTAGCGCCGCTTGTCCTCCAGTGACCCGGTGACCACCTCCAGGTAGCGCAGGTAGCGGTTCTTCGGCTCGTTCGACTCTGCCGCCATGGCTACTCGCCTCCTTCGCGGAGCTGTTCGAGCCTTCCGGCCAGGAAGCTCCAGGTCGTCCAGAATTCTTCGAGGTACTCCCGCCCCTGAGCGTTGAGGGAGTACACCTTGCGCGGCGGCCCCTTCTCGGACGGGACCTTCTCCACGTCGACCAGGCCGCGCTGCTCGACCCTGACCAGCAGGGCGTAGATGGTGCCCTCGGCGATGTCGGAGAAGCCCTGGTCGCGCAGCCAGGCAGTGATCTCGTAGCCGTAGGCGGACCGGCCGGCCAGGATCGCGAGGACGATGCCCTCCAGCGTTCCCTTGAGCATCTCCGTCACGAGCTTGCCCATGGAACACCTCCCTTCTTCCAACTACTTGGTGTCGCTGACTACCGGTATAAAGTAACACTGACTACCGGTACTTAGCAACGCCGAATAGCAAGGGCGCGGTGAGGTCGCGGGCACGTGAACGGAGGCGCCTGGCCGCCGCTCGCGGCGAGCACGTCGGGCGCGGCGGACGCGATGGGTGTGGCGGGTTCCCGGCCGGGCGGCCCTCTACGGCGTCTCCCGCGGCCGGCCATCGGCCGGGCGGCCGTCTCTGCGGTCTTCCGTGGCGGGTCCTCGGCCCGGAGGTCGTCTACGGCTTCTTCCGTGGCGGATCCTCGGCCGGGAACGTCTTCCGTGGCGGGTCCTCGGCCGGGAACAGGATCGGGCTGAGCAGGTGCCGGGTGCGGTGCGGGGCCGGGCCGTACGCCAGCCGGGGCAGGATCGCGGCGCGCAGCTCCTCGATCAGCCCGGCGCGCTCCTCCTCGCTGAGCCAGACCGCGTGCTGCCGGTAACCGACCAGGTCGGCCGCCGGATCGGCGCCGTCCCGGTCGAGGTAGGCGCCGAACTCGGCGATCAGGGTGGCCATGGCGGCGGCGAACACGCGCCGATGGTCCTCGGGGGACAGCGACGCGGCCGCCCCGGCGTCCACGGTCACCCGCTCCCGGTGCAGCCGGTAGCGGCGCTCCACCGCGCCGCGCACCCGCTGCTCGCCGGCCACCTCCAGGAGGCCGTGCTCGGCGAGCAGGCCGACGTGCCGGTACACGGTGGCCTTGGAGACGTCGGGTATCCGCTCGCACAGCTGGGCGGTGGTGAGGGTCCGGTCGCCCGACAGGGCGTGCACGACGCGCAGCCGTACCGGATGTGCGAGCAGTTCCAACGCGTCCACCGCGTCATGCTCGCAGAGCGCCCGACCGTTCGCAATCTTGCGAACGGTGCCGATCGGGTCTACCGTTCTCAAATATGCGAAAGGTCAGTCCGCGTACCCGGCCCGCTCCTCCCGATCAGGCCGCGCGCCCGGTTCGACCCTCCGCCCGGATCGCGCACCCGGTCCGGTCCCCGCCCGAAGGAGCGACGATGCACGGTCAGCCCGTCGAGAACGCCCCCGCGAGTCCCGCGAGTCCCGCGACGGCGGCCGGTACGGCGCCGCCGCTGGGACGCCTCCACGACGTGGACGGCAGGCGGCTGCTGCTGCACCGCGCGGGCACCGGCGGTCCGAGCGTGGTGTTCCTGCCCGGAGCCGGACTGGTCGGGCTGGACTTCCTGAACCTCCAGGAGCGGGCCGCCGGACTCACCACCGCCGTCGTCTACGACCGCGGCGGAACCGGCTGGAGCGACCCGGCCCGCCTGCCCCGCTCCGCCGCCGAGGTCGCGGGCGAGCTCCGGGACCTGCTGCGCGCCGCCGGAGTGCCCGCGCCGTACCTGCTGGCCGGGCACTCGCTGGGCGCGTTCTACGCCCGCCGCTACGCGCAGCTCTTCCCCGGCGAGGTCGCCGGACTGCTGCTGCTCGACCCCGGCCACGAAGACATTTTCGACCACCTGCCCGAAGGGTCCGCCGAGCTGAACGAGCGGATGAAGCAGGACCCGGAGACGATGCCGGACCTCACCGGCGAGCAACTCGCCTCCGCCCGCGCCGCGCTGACCGGGCTGCTGGCCGGATGGCCCGACGGAGTCCGCGAAGCGCTCGTCGAGCACCACCTCACCGACTGGCGGACCCAGCTCCACGAGACGGCCAACTTCGAGACCGAGATCTACGGCGAGCTGCGGAACGGCGGGCCGCTCCCCGACGTGCCGCTGGTCCTCCTCACCGCGGGCGGGCGCAACCCGTACTGGGCGCACTTCATGACCGAGGAGCAGATGCGCGCCGCGCACGACGGCATCCGCGCCATGCACGCCGCGCTGGCCGCGTCCGTCCCACGAGGGGAGCGCCGGGAGCTGCCGGGAGCCTCCCACCAGTACCTGCACATCGAGCAGCCCGACGCGGTGCTGGACGCCCTCCGCGACCTCCTCGCCGCCGCCCGCGCCCGGTGACGACGGAGGACCCGGAGGACCGGCCGCATGCCGTAAGGCGTCCGTCGGCCACGGCCCGGAGCGGTGGTCCGTTGTTCCGCCGCGCCACCGCGGGTGGCAGACTCTCCCGCGATGAGCGATGAACACTCTCCCGCGACGAGCGGCGAACACCTTCCCGCGACGAGCGGTGAAGATCCTCCCGCGACGAGTGGCGAACGGAAGACACTGACCGGGCCCGACGGCGCCCCGGTGATCGGTTATGTGGAGGACGTCCGTGACGGGCGTCCCTGGGCCCGTCACGTCGAGGAGCTCGGCCCGGGAGCCGTCGACGCCGTCATGTCGAACCTGTCCGGCTGGGCCGTGTCGGCGCCGGTCGAGTTCGCCCGGCGTCTCGTCGCGCGAGGCGCCGGGACGCTGCGGCACGCGCACCGGATGCGATGCGACCTGTCGGCCGTACGGCCGGCCGCGGGCGCGGCCCCGGACGGCTTCCGGTTCGTCCCCTGGGACCGTCCGCCCGCCGACGTCTTCCCCGCGTGGTTCGCGGCCTACCCGCCCGGACATCCCGACCACCGCCCCAGGGACGCCCGCAAGGCCCTCGACGAGGAGCTCGTCCCTCTGTTGCGCGGTGAGCTGATGGGCCCTGTGCTCCCGTGCGCCGTCCTCGCCGTGCGGAACGACACGGGGGGAGAGGACGAGGTGGTGGGCGGCGTCCTGGTCACCGCCCCGAACGAGGGCCCGTGGGTCACGGATGTCTTCCGGCATCCGGACCGGTCGCCCCGCGGCCTCGGCTCACTCATGCTCTCGGCGGTCCTGTCCCGGGCCGCCGCCGACGGGCTGACCGAGATCGGCCTGGCGGTCACCGAGGGGAACCCCGCACGGCGCGTGTACGAGAGGCTCGGGTTCCAGGTGGTCACCACCTGGATCACCGTCCTGATCTGACGGCTCCCCTCCGGCGTCCACCTGGATCGGCGCCCCCGGGCGAGGTCCCGGCCCGAGGCTCAGCAGTACGAGCGCAGGCGCCAGATCTTCAGCAGCGCCTTCGGCGCCTTGTCCAGGCAGCCGCCCGTGTCACCGCGGTAGGACCAGGCGCCGTGGGCGCTCCTGCGCCACACGTGAGGTCCGTCCTGGTAGCTGATCGGGTCGCCCTTGACGCCGATGGAGCCGACCGCCCAGTACACGTCCCTGCCGCCGCTCTTGACCTTGCCGTAGTAGACGTGCTTCGGCCCGTCCACATTCTTGCGGTCGGCCTTCGGGTGGTACGGGCTGTTGTAGTACCCCTTCCAGTAGGCGTCGGCGAGCGCGTGGCGGACCTTCGCGGTTACCTTGAGGTTGACGGCCGTCTCCCGGGGCCGCGCGGCATGTGAGGCCGCCTCCCGGGATTGTGAGATCGCCTCCTGGGACTGCGAGGCCGTCGAGGACCGCACGGCGCCCATCGCCGTCCCCGGTGAGAGGGTGGTCACGGTGATCGCCGCCACCGCGGCTACCGCGAACCGGTGTGCTGTCTTGGTCATGTTCGCTCTCCCATCGCGTTTTGAACTTCGACGCTCCTCGGCGCCGAAAAGTTGGGAGCGAACGGACGGATTCGGGGGACGCCGCTGGGACGGCGGGGCTTCCGCGTGCCATCCTCGGAAGGTGACAGCGATCAAGGAGAGCGGGCCGGCGGCCGGTCGGAGACTTCCCCGGCGGCTGCTCCTGGCCGCGCTGACCGGGGTGATCCTCACCGCCCTCCTGGTGGGAGCCGCCTTCCTGATGATGCGGTCCCTCATCGGCTCGGGGACCTGCGACCAGTCCTTCGCCTGCCTCGGCGCCATCGGCCTGACCTGGTTCGTGGGCCGCTGGGTGGCGGTCGTCCTCGCCTGGCCGCTGCTGCACCTGCTGCGCGTACGGCCGGCCTGGCCCGTCGCCGTGGCGGCGCTCCTCTTCCTGGTGGCGATCTGGCGGTTCGCCCAGTCGTCCTGGGCGGGAGACGGCGCCTCCGCCCTCATCCTGCTCAGCGGCGTGATCGCCTACCCGCTCGCCGCCCTCATCACCGCGCCGCGGCTCGCCTGGCCGTGGCGCGCCGTACCCGCCGCCCTGTTCCTGGCGCTCTGCGTCCTGCCCTTCCTGCCCGCACCCTGACTCCCGGGGCACGGTGCGGTACACGTCTCGTGTTTTCATCGCGGGATGAACGTCGAGAACCTCATGGTGCCTGAAGAGAGGCCGAGTCACCGCGTCCGGCGGAGGACCGGTGACGACGTCGAGGAGTGCGCGCGGCTCCTCGCGGAAGTCCACCGGCGGGACGGCTACCCGGTGAACTGGCCCGACCGGCCCGGCGAGTGGCTGTCGCCCGACGCCTCACTGGGTTGCTGGGTCGCCGAACTCGACGACCGCCTCGTCGGCCATGTCGGTCTGTCATGGGGCGGCGAAGGTGACCTGGCCCCGGCGCTGTGGAGCGAGCGGAACGGGACGACGCCGGACTCGGCCGCCGTGGTCGGCAGGCTGTTCGTCTCTCCGCGGGCGAGGGGGCATCGGATCGGCGCGCTGCTGATCGGCCGGGTGGTGGAGGAGGCGCGACGTCACGGGCTGCATCCGGTGCTCGACGTCGTCGCGTCCGACACCGCCGCGACGGCCCTGTACGAACGGCTGGGCTGGGAACGGCTGGCCACCGTCGGGCAACGGTGGAACCCGCACCGGACGGTGGCCGTCCACTGTTACGCGGCACCGTCGTGAAACGGCCGAAGCGGTGAGGGTCCATCGGGTCTGGCAGGAGGCGCCGATCGCGCAGGGGTGGCTCTCCACGACCCATATCGCCGAGCACGGCGCCACGCGGCGGGGGAGAGGCCGGGGAGGATCTCCCTCCCCGGAGGGAGCGGGAATATCGCCTGCGTCGGCGATCCGCACGGCGGGGCCGGATCGGCAGGATCGACGACATCACCAGCACTTCCCCCCGAACCCATGGAGATGTCCACGATGAAGCGCACCCGCGTCGCCGCCGCCGGTCTCGCCCTCGCCGCCCTGTTTCCGGCCGCGCTCTCGGCCGCGAGCACCCCGGCGCTCGCCGCCGTCACCGCGGGACCGTCCGCGGTCACGGCGGGGACGTTCTCCGCCATCGCGGGGCCGTCCGCCGTACGGACCGCGGTGCCGCCGATCAACGAGGCGGCATTGAGGCGGAGCATCGCCGGCCTGCCCGCGGCCGACGCCACCGCCGCCGAGGTCAGAGTCGGCGGCTCGGCCGGATCCTGGCACGGCGTCGCGGGCATCACCGACCTGCGCACCGAGCGGCCCGCCAGGGAGGGCGCCCGCTTCCGGGCCGGCAGCGTGACCAAGATCCTCACCGTCTCGGTCGTGCTGCAGCTCGTGGCCGAGGGCAGGGTCTCGCTCGACGACACGGTGCAGGACCGCCTCCCCGGCCTGCTGCCCGCCGGCTATCCCGTGATCACGGTCGGACAGCTCCTCAACCACACCAGCGGCCTGCCCGCGCCGACGAACGACGGCGGTTTCGAGCAGGTCTACGCCACCCGGTTCGAGAAGGTGAACCCCGAGGAGTACGTCGCGGAGGCCGTGAAGAACCCGATCGAGTTCGAGCCGGGCACTCGGCAGCACTACCTCAACATCAACACGTTCGTGGCGGGCCTGCTGATCGAGAAGGTCACCGGCCGCTCCTACGAGCATGAGGTGACCACCCGGATCCTGCGGCCCGTCGGCATGCGCGACAGCTACCTGCCCGGCGAGTCCGTCAGGATCCGCGGACGGCACAACCACGGCTACCAGGTCGTCCCCGAGGGCTTCCCGGACGCGATCAGGTACGGCGAGGGCCACGTCGTGGACATGACCGAGGGCAGTGCGACCTCCACCTGGGCCTCCGGTGACCTGATCTCCACCACGGCCGACCTGGAGAGGTTCATCAAGGCCCTGTTCCGCGGCAAGGTGGTGCCCGCCGCGCAGATCGAGCCCATGTTCACCGTGCCGAAGGTCACGATGTACGGCGACGACCACCCCGCCGTCTACACCTCGGGCCTGACCAGGCTGGAGATGCCCGGCGGCATCATCGCGTACGGCAAGACCGGAGCGAGGTACGGCAGCGCGGCCGGCGTCGGCGCCACCCGCGACCTGAGCCGCACGGTCGCCTACTCGATCAACTCCACCGACGCCAAGGCCGCGGGCCAGAACGAACGCGGCCTCGGCATCGCGCTCGCGGCCTTCGCCGACTGACGTGCTCTCCCGCCTGCGGGCGGGAGACGCCCCCTTGCCCTCTCCGGCGGACCGCTGTCCCGCCGGCACTGCTCCCGCGTGCGCCGCTACGGCAGGGCGGGCACGGCCGGCGCGGTGTCGGTCCAGCCGACCTCGAGCATGGTCCGGGTGCTGGTCTCGTTGAAAGACAACTTGCCTCTGACCGTGGTCGCCTGACTCTCGGACAGCAGAAGCATCGTGCCGGTGTCCACGATCAGGTCGACCTTGTCCTTGACCGTCAGTCCGTTCCTCTGAACGGTCTTCGGGCGGTCGATCGACAGGGCCGCGCCGGCTCTGCCCATGCCGTCCTTGGACTCTCCCCGCGCACGGACGGTGGGCATCGTCAGCAAGGCCTGGTAGGCCGCGGCGCGGACGTTCCTGGGCGCCGGAAGCCAATAGAGCATCTCCGGCAGCGCTCCGGTGATGTACCCGTCCACCTTGTCCTGCTTGACCCGTGAGACCCGCGCGGCCTCGGAGAGCCAGGACTTCAACGCGTTCGGGTCCGCGGGCAGCCGCTGGACCTCGTCGTACGTCAGCCGTTGTCCGGCCAGAGAGAACGTGTCGTCGTTGCCGCGTACGGGCCCGACGTGGCCCTTGCCCGGCTCGGCCGACAGCTTCACGACCTGGCCGTCGGCCGTGCGGGTCCACTTGGCCGGCGAGCCGTCGCGACGCCACGCCTTCCGGTCCGCCGCGCTCTTCGGATACGCCCCCGCCTCCCGGTATCCGAACCAGGCCTTGCCGTCGGGCGCGGTCCATTCCTCGATGAGCCCCCGCTCCACCACCCAGTAGCGATTCGCGCCGCTGCCCATCTGGCGGGGACCGGTGCGCTGGGTCAGCACCCTCGTATGCCAGTAGGCGCCTTCCGGTAGATCTGACGCGGCGGCGGCGAGCCGTGTCTCCGGTGCCTGAACGACGCTCGGCAGGCCCGGCAGGGCGGTGGCGCCCACGGCGGCCAGGCCGGCGCCGACGGCGATCAGCAGCCGGACCGATGCGGTCGCGAGCTTCATGTGTCTCCTCCAGAGGTTCGAAGCGATGCCTCCCAATACGCCTGAGCGCCGCACAAGGTTGCCCGCGAAACCAGGGCAACTGTTGGAGGATCGAAAGCGTATTAGGTGGCGTGAAACCGGATGGACAAACGTGAGCAGCGCGGAGGGTGACTTCGGCGCATTCGTAGCCGCAAGGGCTACCGCCCTGCTGCGGGTCGCCTACCTCGCCTGCGGGAACAAGGCGGAAGCGGAGGACCTGCTGCAGACGGCGCTGGAGCGCACCTACAAGAACTGGGACAGGGTGCGGTACGAAAGGCCCGAGCCCTACGTGCGCCGCATCATCATCAACACCGCTATCAGCCAGGCCCGCCGCCGGGCGATTCTGAACATCATCCCGATGCGCATCCTGCCGGACAGGGCGGCGCGTTCGACCGACGTCGATCTGCGCCACCTGCTCATGGACGCGCTGCGCGGCCTGCCTCCCCGGCAGCGCGCGGTGGTCGTCCTGCGGTACTGGGAGGACCTCACCGAGGCGCAGACCGCGGAGGTGCTCGGCTGCACGGTCGGCACGGTGAAAAGTCAGACGTCGAAGGCGATGGCCAAGCTGCGTGTAGCACTCGGCGAGGCACCCGTGGAAGGAGCGATCGGCAATGCCCACACTTGAGGAACGCCTCCGCCAGGCCATGGCGGACGAGACCGCGGAGCTGCACGCCGCGCCCGACCTGATGGACCGGGTCACCGGGCCCACGAGGCGGAAGAGGACACCGGGCAGGGTCGCGGCTCTGGCCGCGACGGTGGCCGCCCTCGTGGCAGGCCCCTTCTACCTGACGGTGGGTCCGGGCGCTGTGCAGTCGCCCGTCGCGTCGGAGACGGCTGCCGTGTCCGAGACGCAGGGACCGCCCGCCATCGACGACACCCCGCCCGTGCCGTCCACTCCCCCGAGCCTCGGGGACCTGGGCGACGGGAAGACGCTCAAGCACGTCAAGGTGGGCTACCTGCCCGAACGCCTGCGGTGGAGCAACTGGTCGGTGGACTACGGCGACAGCTACTCGACCTCGTGGAACTTCGACGGCGACAAGAAGGGCTTCTACTGCGTGCAGATCTTCGTGTACGAGGGTGAGGCAGTCCAGGAGGTCGAGGACCGTGTGCGGGCGTACCGCGATGAGGGGGAGGGCGAAGCGGTGACCATCGGCGACCGGACCGGCTATTCGGTCCTCGCGAACGTCGGCGAGGACGGCATGAAGGGCACCCCCACGCTCATCCTGAACATGGGGGAGCAACGGCGAGCCGAGATCACGTTCAGCCCCGTGTACGTGAAGAAATTCCCCGACGACAAGGCCGTCGACCGCGAGCTGACCAAGATCGCCGAAGGTCTCACCGCCGACAGCTGACGCTGTGGCCGGAAACATTCGCCGGGTCGGTGGTCAGGTTGCACCGATGTGGCGAACCCGGCCGACCGACCCGCGTGGTGAAGGCCCACAGACACCGTTTCGTCGCCCGCGGTTCGCCGAGAACGGCGAACCGGCCGCCGAGGGCGGCCGGTGCGATCGTCACCACGCCCGGCACTCGGCAGGGGGAGTGCGGCTCGAACCAGATGACGGCGCGGTCGCCCTCGAAGATCCGCCCTGGAACCTTACAGGTTCCCAAATTCCTGCCAGGCGGTGATCTTTGAAAAGGCCCTGCGCATCGGCTCACCCCGACAGCGGGAAGAGAGGCCAGCCACCGTGCGCGACCGAAGTCCGGGATTCCCGTCCTGGTGGTCGCCACGGTCACTGCGCCTTCCGGGCCACCTTTGACAGGAGGATTCATGGCACTGACGAAGAAAATCATCGCGGCGGCGGCTCTGCGCACGTCGGCGATCCTGGTTCCGGCCGCCATCGCGGCGTCGCCGGCTTCCGCCTCGGCGTCGGGTTCCGTCTCCATCAGGTCGAACGGCTGCAACCTGCCGACCCAGGCCAGGGTGCCCAGCAAGTTCATCAAGAGCTACAGCAACTGCAACACCTGCGTCTCCGAGGCGTACAAGCGGTCTCAGAACCCGCTCGGCCTGCGGTACTACTGCACCTACAACCCGAGCAACAACCTGAACGACCTGCACCTCTACCTCGGCTGAGCTGTCTCGTATCTCGGCTGAGCCGTCTCGGCCGAGCGCGAGAAGCAGGCGACCCCGGACCGCCATCCGTCCGGGAGGGCCGCCGGTGGCGTGGGGCACGGACATCCGTGTCCCGGCCACCGGTGGGCCCGCCGCTGACGTGGTGGTGCGGCTCCCCCTCCGCCGCACCACCGCACGGGAGCACCGGGTCTTCAGGCGGGCGGGCCGAGTTCGAACCAGATGACGGTGCCGATGGAGTCGCGGTGGAAGCCCCAGCGGGCGGCGAGCGCGTCGACCAGCGCCAGTCCGCGTCCGCCGGCGGCGTCGGGTCCGGGGTCGCGGGGGCAGGGGATCTGGGAGGAGCCGGGGTCCTGGACGGTGACCAGCACGCCGCGCCCGACGAACGCCATGGTGACGAGGAATTCCCGTGGTCCGCTGTTCGGTCCGGTCGCGTGTTCGACGGCGTTGGTGGCGAGTTCACTGGTGAGCAGTACGGCGTCGTCGCACAGCGGGTGGCCGTCGCCGAGCAGTCCGGCGACGAAGTCGCGGGCGTGCCTGACCTGGTCACGGCTCGCGGGGAAGCGGTGGGAGATCACCGGTAGGTCAGTCCCGGTCCGGCCGGGACGCGGCGGCCAGGCGGCTCGCGCCTCTCCCCGCGCGGGCTTCGGCCGGGCTGGGCCGGTGCTGTTCGGCTGTGTCATTCCGGAACGGCGGACGAGCACGCCGAGCAGCCGCGACAACAGTCGTGCCGCTCTCTCCACCTCTCCATCCGGTCGGGAACGCGGGGTCGGGTCCATCGGTTCGTCGGTCTGACGCTTCGAAGTCATGCCGGCACCCCTTCATGACGTGCCCCGCGCCTGCTTCTGTACGGCGAACGCGGTCCCGGTGGTGAGTCCCCCACGTACGGGTCCTGCGGGTGCGGCCCTCCTCGTCCGTACGGTGTGACGGCGGCCGCGGCCGGTCGTGTGTGCCGCCCTTGGCTCGTGGGGGGTCCTGCGGCCGGCCTGCCGGCCGGGAATCCCGTGGCCGGGTGGAACAGCCTGGGGGAGCGGGCCGTGGTGGGCTTCGCCGTGCCGGGGAAGGGGCGGTCGCACAGGCCGAGCCGCCTGCGGGCGGTCATCCGGGCGTGGACCTGGGCGGGTGTGGGCTGCTCCCACAGGTGTCCGGGGCGGTGGGGCAGGCCGTGGGTGTCGTGGGCGTAGGGCGGGTGGCCGCACCAGCGGCACCCCAACGGGGTGGGTGGGTGTTCGGCGTGCCAGCGGACCCGGATGATCCGCAGGGCTCGGTTAGGGTTGGGCACGGGTCGCACCTCCGCGTGCGATCAAGGCCCTGCCAGGTGACTAGCCTCGCCTGGCGGGGCCGTTTCCTTCATGGACTATGAGGGTTCCGGGGCTTGCCTGGAGCCTGTTTCCACAGGCTGTGGATAAGTGCGCGGATCGTCAGACGGGCCCCTGGGGCCGCTCAGGCTCCGGCGCCGTCGCCCGCTCGTCGGCCTGGGCTCGCGGCCACTCGGCCTGCTCCCCGGACCGGACCCGCCCCGGGTCGGTCCGTTCTCCGAACCGGATCCGCCGCAGCTCCGCGCATCGAGCGACGACCAGGCGGGCGACCTCCTCGGCCCCGGACACCGGCCGCGAGGCGTAGGCGGGCCGCCCGCCCCGCTCGTCCCACCCGGCCTGCCACCAGAACCGCTCCCCGTTGCACCACACCACCAAGCCGTCCCGCACCGACACGAGCGCCAGCCCGTAACCGTCATGGACATCGGCCACGACACCCAGCGCCCCAAACTCCCGCCGCAACCGCTCGGCGGCGCCGTACGGCTCTGTCAAGGGTGAGGACGAGGCACCGTCCGACATGTCGCCCCCAGGTGAGACTTGATGACTCCGCGTAATTCCCTTCCAAGAAAACCGCAGGTGGCCGACGATGGAAGGAGCCTTGAAGGGGCCTGGCAACAGGGGCCTCCGGGAGGCCCCGCACACCCATTGAGGGGCCACGATCCGGCCTACACGCGATGAACGAGGGGAGCCGGCATGGCGACGGACGGCCTGACGCTCGAAGAGCTGGTCAGACAGGCACGGCAGGCCAAGGACCTCACCCAGGCCGGCCTCGCCGATCGGCTCGCCAGAGTGTCGGGGCAGTCCACGATCACCCGCAACGAGGTCTCCCGCTGGGAGCGCGGTCGGCGGCTGCCCATGGCCTGGCTGCCGTGGCTGAGCATCGTCCTCGATGTTCCGCTGGCCGTACTCGACCAGGCGGCCGTCCTGTCGCGCGCCAAGCGGCTGGGCGTCACCGTCCCCGACACGAATGATGACCACCTGTCGCTCTTCGGCGACGGCTGGACGAAGGAGAGCAATGCGGCCATGGCGGAAGGACTGACCGTGGAAGACGATGCCATATCGGAGGAGAACGCCCTGCGGATCGCCCACGAATGGCTCATCGTGGAGCCGCCTCAGCTCCATGAGATCCGGGCGGGGCGCCGCGTCGGCCATGAACTGGTCGACCGGATCGAGGCCCGCATCGACCGGTTGCGGCATCTGGACGACTACGTCACCGGTCCGGACCTGCACACCCTCATCTCTCAAGAACTGCGCGCGACCGCCACGGTGCTCCGGGAGGCCGCCTACAAGGAGGACGTGGGCCGCCGCCTGCTGAGCGCGGTGGGGGAGCTCTGCCAACTCGCGGGATGGGTCATCTCGGACGCCGGACAGTACGGCCGTGGCCGCGCGTACTACGTCAAGGGCATCCAGGCCGCCCACGCCGCGGGGAACGAGCCGGTGGCCGCCAACCTTCTGTCCTCGCTGAGCTACCAGATGGCCAGCGTCGGAGATCCGAGGAAGGCCACCGTCATGGCCCGCACGGCGGTGAAGGGAGCCGAGCGGTCGAGCACACCGCTCACCCGCGCGCTGCTGCTGGAACGGGTGGCCTGGGCGCATGCGAAGGCGGGGGAGTCCACGTCCGCTGAACGGGCACTCGGCGAGGTGGACGAGGCGTTCGGGCAGCATCGGGAAGGCGACGAGGACCCCAAATGGGTCTACTGGCTGGACCGGACCGAGGTCGATGTGATGGCCGGCCGGTGCTTCACCGAACTCGCCCGCCCGCTCAAGGCCGAGCCGCTGCTCAGCCAGGCCATCGGAGCCTACGACACCACCCGGGTACGGGAGGTCTCCCTCTACCTGAGCTGGCTCGCCGACGCCTACGCCCAGGCCCACGAGATCGAGCGGGCGACGGAGGCCGCCTCAACGTCCCTGAGGCTGTCACTCACCATCAACTCGGCCCGCGTCACCGACCGCATAGAGGTCGTCCGCTCCCGATTGCGTCCCTTCACGGGGACCGTCGCCGTTCAGCGGTTCGAGGACTTCTACCGCTCGACGGTAGATGCGATTTGAGATGCGACAGCCGCTGGGGTTGAGAAGAGTGGTCATGGGTTCCGGCCGTGAGCGTGGCGGGTGCCATGCTATGGCTCATGAATGATCAGGGCTTAGACGACGGAGTGGTTCGGCTTCGTGACTGGGCGGACGACGACGCGGCCTGGTACGCCGAGAACGCGCGTGATCCGGAGATCCAGCGTTTCACCACGGACCCGCCCACGCTGGACGCCGCGCAGGTGCTCATCGCGATCAACCGGATGCGTGCCTCCGACGGCGAGGTGGGGTTCGTCGTCTGCGACGCAGTGACCGGCGCGAAGCTGGGGAACATCGCGCTCGGCCATGACGGCCGGGTAGGCGAGATCTCGTACTGGCTGACGGCCGAAGCGCGCGGTCGTGGCGCGGCGACCCGTGCTCTGACCCTGCTCACCTCGTGGGCCGTCCGGAACATCGGCCTGGTGGAGGTACGGCTGTGGGCCCACCGGGACAACCTCGCCTCCCAGCGGGTCGCGCTGCGCGCCGGATACCTGCGCGGCCCGAGTCGTGACAAGACGCAGGAGGCGAAGGGCGCGGTATGGCCGATGCACGCCTTCGCCTTCATCCCGTCCAGGGATTGATCACGGACAGACTTGTGAACCGCTCACCCGAGCGGGGCGAGCGGCCCACAGGTTCTTCCTGGGCGTGCCGTCAGCCGGGGGAGTGGAGCTCGAACCAGATGACAGTGCTGATGGAGCCGCGGTGGAAACCCCAGCGGGCGGCGAGGGTGTTGACCAGGGCCAGCCCGTGCCCGCCGACCGCGTCGGGGCCGGGATCGCGGGGGCAGGGAATCCGGGAGGAGCCGGGATCCTGGACGGTGACCAGCACGCCGTGCTCGACGAAGGCGACGGTGACGAGGAACCGCCGCGGCTCGCTGTTCGGCCCGATCGCATGCTCAACGGCGTTGGTCGTCAGCTCACTGGTCAGTAGTGCAGCGTCGTCGCGCAAGGGGTAGCCGTCGCCGAGCAGTTCGGCGACGAAGTTACGGGCGCGCCGGACCTGGTCGCGACTCGCCGGGAAGCAGTGGGAGATCGCCGGTAGGTCCGTCGCCGCAGGTCCGGGCCAATGCCGTTTAGGTAGCCACCAGGTCGGCCGACCCCGCAACCGCAATCCCGAACGCCGCCACCGAACCTACCCCCGCTCCGTCAAACGCACCCGACGCAGCAGCTACCGCGAACGACGCCCCAGCGACAGGGGCACCCGCCACGCCGGGCCATCCACCGTCCAGCTCCTGCTCGACCTCCGCACCACCAGACCCGAATGATCTATCTAAACGGCATTGGCCCTGAGGCCACTGCGGAACGCGTCGCAAACCTGGTGCGTGAGAAGACTACAGCCGTGACGGCTACCCGCTCCCCTCACCCATCCGTGACCGGATCATCTCCGTTTGTGAGGGTTCAACGCTTTTGCCCCGGTTCCAGTGACCACAGAATTCGTCGAGGTTCGCAAATTCCGGCTGAATCGCCAGTAGTCCCCTTTAGTCTCGAGATCGAATGCTCGGCTCATGAGAGCCGGGTGGCTTCGCCGTACCCACGTACGCCGCAGCCGCCGTGACAGCGTCCCGATCCGCCAGGAGGGTTCCGCCGGAGTGAAAATCACCCCTTCCGTCCGCGTGCTGAGCATGCTGGGCGAGATCGACTTCGACGAGTGGCAGTGCGTGGCCGAACTCGTCGACAATCCCTTCGATGACTTCCTTGATGTCCTCCGCTCGGGTACAGAGTGGCCGGACGGCTTCACGGTCAGCGTGACTCTGCCGTCGTCGTCGCGGGGAGTCTTGGAGGTTCGCGATACCGGGCGGGGCATGTCGTACGACCGGCTGGCACGCGCGGTGCGGGCTGGCTGGTCCGGAAACGACATGCACGACAAACTCGGTCTGTTCGGCATGGGCTTCAACATCTCGACCGCCCGCCTCGGTAGGCGTACTCGAGTCTTGACGACCCGTGCGGGCGACAAGGAGTGGATCGGCGTCGAGATCGACCTCGACCAGATCAAGGACGACTTCGAGGCGAAGGACATCACCGAGCCGAAGACCGACCCATCTCAGCACGGCACGAGGATCATCATCGACCGTCTGCACAGCGCGCGTGCCGAGTGGCTGCGCCGCAACGGCGCCTCGCTCCGCAACACCCTCGGTTCGGTGTACTCGTGGATCCTCACCGAGCACCCTTTCCACCTCTACGTCGGCGGGACCCGGGTCAAGCCGGTCCGCCACTGCCGCTGGGGCGACGACCGCTACGTGCTCTACAACGGGAAAGAGCGGATCCCTGCCTACATCTCAATCGACCAGAAACTCCAGGATGGGACTGCCTGTCGGGATTGCGGGGAGTGGCAGATCGGTTCGGGTGAGGTCTGCTCCATCTGCGGCAGTGGCAACCTGACCGTGCGTGAGCGCCGGATCCACGGTTGGCTGGGCGTCCAGCGCTACCTCGACAAGACCGAATACGGCATCGACTTCCTGCGTAACGGCCGGAAGATTCTGCGCTGGGACAAGCAGCTCTTCACCTGGAACAACCCCGACGGGATCGCGGGTAATGAGGAACCCGAGTACCCGGTCGAACTCGCTCATCAGGGCGGCCGCCTCATCGGTGAGATCCACCTCGACCACGTCCCTGTCACCTACCAAAAGGACGCCTTCGAGTACGGGGACCGCAGCTGGCTCACCGCCGTCGAGCTGCTGCGCGGTCTGGCGCCGCTCCAGCCCCAGCGCGCCCGCAAACTCGGCTACCCGGAGAACGAGAGCCCGCTGGCCCTCTTGTTCAAAGGCTTCCGCCGCAACGACGCCGGCCTGCGCTACCTCGTCCCCGGCGACGGCCACAAGCCGCTCCACGCGGTCACCCGCGACTGGGGGCGAAAGTTCCAGGCAGGCGACGCGGCGTTCCAGACCGACGAGCACTGGTGGCAGCAAGTCCTGCGACACGAGGAAATCAAAAACCGGGGCAAGGAGGTCAAGACGGCGGACAGCGTGCCGCTCCAGCCCGATGAGAAAGCCGTCGGAGAAGCGCTCGGCTTCCCGATGGACATGCCCACCTCCGGCATGACCCGGCCGGAGACCTCGTCCACCGCCTCCGCCACGCCCACCCTGACGGCCCCCGTGTCGGTGAAAGAGAGTAGGGAGACCCGCAGCGAGCGCCTGGCACGCTACGAGAGCGCGGCAACGCCTCACATGTATCTGAGTCGGTCGTTCGGCCACCCCGAGCTCGGTTACTTGAAGGTGCGAACCCTGCTGCTGAAGCCCGGCGAGCGGCTCATAGACGACAACGGGCTACACGTTCCCGTCCTCCTCGACCAGCGGTCCGGCAACGAACTCACGACCCTCATCGACCCCGAGCACGCCGCGTTCCGGCGGTTCGGCGCGGACTACGCCGACCTGCTCCTAGTCGAACTTGCCGCCATCTTGAAAGTTCGGGCGCGCTCCGACTGGAGCCCGTCCCAGCTCGTCGCCGCGATCCACGCCGAGTCCCTGCAGGACAGCGCGCTCGACGGCACCACCGTCGGCGCGGAGGCCCGCGACCTTCTCGCGGAGATCCGCGAGCGTGTGACCGAGATCCTCGACCAGAGCGGCGGCTATACCACCGCCTATGGTCACCTCACCCACGAGGAGAAGGTCGCGACCGAGGAGGAGATGATCGCCGCCGGACGCGTCGGCCTCGTCAGCCGTCTCGGCCAGGACTCCAGTTTCGTCCACCACATGCCCGCACTGGCCCTAGTCCGGCTCGTCCAAGCGATGCCGGAGTCGTTCATGGATGGTGCCGTCTTCCGTGGTCCGTACACCGGGGTGTCGTCACCGTCCGGGAAGGCGCTGAGCCTGGCCCGGGTCACGGGCTGCCTCGCGGACGTGGCGACGCTCGGCACGTTCGCGGGTGGGGCGACCGCCCAGCAACTGCGGCGGGCTCGCCTGAGCATCGCCTTGCTGCGTGACGAGCTGGCCGGCGAGAGGTGAGCGCCGCATTCCTGACGGCCGCCGAACTGCGCGACGGCGGCCCAGAAGGACTAGTCAAGGCGCTCGAACGGACCCTGTGGCATCTAGGGTTCCAGGACGTTCGCATCATCGACGGTGCCTACGACCACGGCGCCGACCTGCTCGCGGTCCGCGCCCGCGAGCAGTGGGTGTTTCAGAGCAAGTGGAAGTCGCACGGCACGGCCGACCACGCGGGCGTCGACGACCTCGAACGCGCGCGCACCCACTACCGGGCTGACAAGGCCGTGCTGGTGACCAACACGGACATCACCGCGTCGGCCGAGGCGCGGCGCCAGGCGCTGGCGGGAATCGGTGTCGACATCGCCCTATGGCACGGGGCCACCCTGCACGCGATCGGTCAGAGGATGCCCGATCGTGTGCCCGCCTCCTACTCCCTGCGGCCGTACCAGGAACAGGCCGTGGCCGCGATCGAGCGAGACCTCGACACTAAGGGGACGGCGCTGCTGGTCCTGGCGACAGGATTGGGAAAGACAGTCGTCGGCGGCGAGGTCATCGGGAACCTGTTGGCGTCGCGGTCGGACGCGCGTGTTCTGGTCGTCGCCCACATGCGTGACCTAGTCGGACAGCTGGAGAAGGCGCTGTGGCGGCACCTCCCGAAGAGCGTGCCCACCCGCCTCCTGACTGGCGAACGCAAGCCCCAAGCCCTCAACGGCGTTGTCGTCGCGACGGTTGAGTCGGCGCTGTCCGCCGTGCGCGCGGGTTACGAACCCGACCTCGTCATGATTGACGAGACCCACCACGTGGCCGAGACCGGCAGGTTTGCGGAACTCCTCGATCTGTGTGGGAGTGCGGGAAGATTCGGAGTCACCGCGACCCCTTGGCGCGGTGACAAGTTCGACGTCACCGCCCGCTTCGGCTATCCCAGCTTCAAGATGGGCATCGCTGAGGGTATGACGACGGGCTATCTGTCGGCCGTCGACTACAAACTGTACGCGGATGGCGTCGACTGGGACGCCGTCCAGGACATCAGCCGCCAGGGCTACTCAATCAAGGACCTTAACCGGCGTCTATTCCTTCCCCAACGGGACGAGGAGATCGTCGAGCACCTGCGGACGGCGTGGCGGGAGACCGCCGAGCCCCGCGCCATCGTGTTCTGCCAGACAATCGAGCACGCCGAGCACATGGCAGGTCTCCTCGCCATCTCGGACCCGGCGTGGATCAACGCCTCTCACTTGCACAGTGGCCTGCCTAAGCGCCAACGTGACGTCCTGCTCAACGAGTTTCGCCTCGGCCGTGTACCGGTGATCACCTGTGTGGACGTGTTCAACGAAGGCGTCGACGTACCTGACGTAAACCTGATCGCATTCCTGCGCGTCACCCACAGCCGGAGGATCTTCGTGCAGCAACTCGGCCGTGGACTGCGGCTGAGCCCCGGCAAGAAGGCTTTGAAGGTCCTCGACTTTGTGACCGACATCCGCCGCGCCGCAGCGGTACTGAACCTGCGCCGGACGCTGGAAGCCGAGGAGATCGAGCACCTGGAACTTCCACACGGATCCCGGATCGAGTTTCAAGACGAGACGGTCGGCTCACTGGTGGACATGTGGATCCGGGACGCCGCCAACCTCGAGACCGCGGCGGACGAGGTCCGCCTCCAGTTCCCCCTACCGAAAGGAATCCTGTGACCGACTATAAGATCCCGCCCGCCGTCGAGAAGGCAGTGGTCACGCGGATCTACGCCCAGGCCGACGAGGCCCAGTGGCCGCACCTCCAGGACGCGGACCGCACCCGCCTGTACCAGGAGTGGACGGAGGACCCGGAGATCGGCGGCCGCCTCCTCGACTTCGTGGAGCAGCGGGCGAACATCCGCCCCTGGCTGAAGGACTGCCCCATGAAGGAGTACGAGCGGGCGCGGCGAGGGCAGGGCAAGTACGCCAAGTACGTGAAGCGGCTGGCCGCGACGCTCGAGCAGATGGTCGCGGCGACGCTCGGTCCTGACTGGGAGGTCATCCCAGGGACCACCCAGCAGAAGCCGATGCGCGCGAGAATTCGCAAGGTCGGGGCTGAGGATGAGGAACAGCACTTCGTGGCTGGCACGGTGGCGAACCTCAAGCACCTCGTGTGGCCGGCCATCCTCGACCGGTCCACCGGGGAGACCTGGCCCTGGATGATCTGCGTTGTCGATCCGTTCCGCGCCCCTGTGACACCCGAGCAGAAGGAGGAGCACCGGCACATGGCCGAGTTCCTTGGCGTGCGGGTCGTCTATTTCAACGAGATGTAGGGAGAACCGATGGGGGGCGAGCGATCGATGGGCGATTGGTTGGTCAGGGCGTGGGAAACCGGAGTCTTCGACGCGCGTGAGCGGGCCGTCATTACTGGCCGGGCCAAGGGGCAGACGCTGGAGAAGGTCGGAGCGACGCTTGAGCTGAGCCGCGAGCGCGCGCGTCAGATCCAGAATCAGGCACGGAAGCGGCTCGTGGAGATGGCGGACATCGTCCAGGATGGCTGGCGAGACACTGTCCGTGCTACGGGCGCGAGCCCGGCCACCCCGAGAGAAGCCTTCGCCGCCGCGCTCGGGGTCGTCGATCACGTGGCACTGGAGGAGCTGCTGGCTGCGGCGGAGCTGGAGGCGCCGAAAACGTGGGCGGGGCCCCTGCGCGGCTGGTGGAGTGCTGATCCCGGCGCGCTGGGCGGCATCCTGCACCGTCTCGTCGACGCCGCTCCATTCTGCGGTGACGATCTCGGCCGGGTGGCCTCCGAAGCAGGGCTGCCCACAGGTCTCCCTCTGGCCTGGCTCTTGAGCCACTCCGAGTCGCGGCTCGCCTTGAGCTTCGACGGGCATTGGGTTCGCCGCAAGGCGCGGGGACGCGACGCCGCGTACCTATGGCTACTAAACACCGGGCGTCCGTGTCGGACCGACGAGTTGCTCGTCCCGATGGCCGCGACGACCGTCGCGGCCGTGCGAGAGGCGCTGCGTCGTGACGACCGGTTCCGGCAGATCCGCCCCGAGGGCACCTGGGCGCTGGCCGAGTGGACGCACCTGCGCGCGTCCACGTACGCCACTGCGGTGGAGGCGATGGCCGCAGTGGTCACCGAGTTGGGCCCCCTATCCCGGGCGCGACTCTTCGCCAGTGTGACAGAGCTGTACCCGGTCACCCCGTGGCGCCTGAAACAGTGCCTGTTTAGTGGCCAGTTCGGTGAGACCCCATATGGTCTCGTCGACCTCGTCTCCCGCGGCGCCCGCCCCATGAAGGAGGAAGAGCCGGCCCAGCCCGACTCGATGGCCATCGAGGGCGACGTCCTAGGCGTGCGGATCTCTGTCACCCGGGACATCCTGCGCGGCAGCGGCGTCAACGTACACACCTGGCTGGCCTGGCGACTCGGACTCCGCCAGTCCCTCTCGAGCCGCACGTTCACGGCTCCCGGCGACCACCCGCCCCTCGTCGTCCGCCGCCGCGGCACCAACAGCGCCCAGCTCTCCAGCCTCCGCCGCCACGCGCTCGAACTCGAGGTCGTCGACGGCTGCGTACTCGCCGTCTTCCTACGCCTCGACGAAGACACCGCGCGTATCGGTCACGGCTGCGCGCCGGACACCTGCCCAGCCCGGCGGACGTGGGCCGCCACGCCGTCAGCGGGGAGCTTCTGAGTCGCTCCGGCTTCGGTGAAGCCTTCACCGAAGCCGGAGCGACTCATTTAGAGAGCTATCGGCGCCATGATTACTGGCGCTACTCGAGCTCCGATCGCTTGGCTTCTGGATCGCCTGCACCCAGCTGTCAGGGGCAGACACTTCTATCCCCAGAGTTCCAATGCCGTTTAGGTAGGGGTTTGTGCTGGTAGCGTCCGCCGGGTGGTGGAGTGGATCAAGGGTGCTGGGTCGGGTCGGCTGACGGATCTGGTCGAGCTGGGGGCGTTGACGTCGCTGGTGCCACGGCAGGTCCTGGACGGGGCGATCGAGCTGAACGGATGCCGTGAGGAGCGGGTGCGGAAACTCCCCGCGCGTGTGATGCTCTACCTGCTGATGGCGTTGTGCCTGTTCGCGGACGACGACTATGAGGAGGTCGCGGAAGCTGACCGGCCTGCTCACGGCGGTGCCGGGAGCGCGGTGGGAGCCGCCGACGCGTGGAGCGGTCACCCAGGCCCGGCAGCGGTTGGGGGCCGGGGTCGTCCGGGAGGTGTTCGAGCGCCTCGCGAGGTCGGCCGCGACGGAGATGACCTCGGGGGCGTGGCTGGGGCGGTGGCGGCTGATGGCGATCGACGGGTTCACCCTCGATCTGCCGGACACGGCGGCGAACCTGGCCGAGTTCCCCAACGACAGCGCGGGCGGGTACGAGACGGTGTATCCGCAGGCCAGAGTTGTGGCGATCAGTGAGTGTGCCTCGCATGCGATCGTCGCGGCGGACACCTCGGGCTGCTGGGACAGTGAGCAGACCCTCGCCTACTCGTTGTACGGGCGGCTCACGCCCGAGATGCTGCTGACCGCCGACCGCGGCTTCTACAGCTTCCGCGCCTGGCAGTACGCCTCCTCGACCGGCGCGCAGCTCCTGTGGCGTGTCCAGGCCGGCCTGCACCCGCACCGGCTGAAAGACCTGGACGACGGATCCTGGCTCGCGGTCATCACCAAGCCCACCAAACTGCGCAGCGGCCAGAAGGCTCGCCTGCGTGCCGATGCCCGCTCGGAGCGCGACCTCGATCCGGACCTTGCGGTGATCGTGTGAGTGGTCGACTACACGGTGCCCGACCGCAAGGGCGAGCACATCCGCCTCCTCACCACCATCCTTGATCCTGCGGAGGCGAGCGCGGACCAGCTCGCCGCCTGCTACCAGGAGCGCTGGGAGGCCGAGACCGGATTCGCGCAGTTGAAGATTCACCTGCGTGGTCCCGGCAGGGTCCTGCGGTCGCGGACCCCGGACCTGGTCCGCCAGGAGATCTGGGCCTACCTCCTCACCCACTGGGCCCTGGCCACCCTGATCTGCATCGCAGCCACTGCGGCCGGGGTCGACCCGGACCGGATCAAGTTCCTGGCCACGCTCCGGATCGTGCGCCGCTCGGTCACCGACCGAGCGGCCTTCCCCCCCCTGAACCCCCACATGATCTCTGGGCCCGCACCATCCACCAGGTCGGCCGACCCCGCAACCGCAATCCCGAACGCCGCCACCGAACCTACCCCCGCTCCGTCAAACGCACCCGACGCAGCAGCTACCGCGAACGACGCCCCAGCGACAGGGGCACCCGCCACGCCGGGCCACCCACCGTCCAGCTCCTGCTCGACCTCCGCACCACCAGACCCGAATGATCTATCTAAACGGCATTGGCGGGTTCGGGATCGGGCCTCGCTCGCCCACGGGCAGGTGAGGCTCGATCAAGGGCCATTCCTCATCGGTGAGGTCTCCGCGTGCCATGGCGATGGCCTATCAGGATCGGAGGCCGATGCGCAGGCGAATCATTCTGATCTCAACTCCGTACAGGCCCTAGGCGCATCACTTATAAAAGCCGAAGTTGATTAGTTCATTTCAACTCAGGGAAAGCTTCTTTGATTATTTTAAGAAGTTCCTTCGCGCGCTCCCGGTCCAATTGAAGGGTTTGGCTGGTTTTCTTCTCGGACTGACGGCTGTCTGATCCGTAAGTGCTGAGTTGTAGTAAGTTTCCATCTTTTGTGAAGATTACCTGATAGCCGCATTCAACTTCTGTGGGATGCGCGCCTGTGTTTCTAGTGATGCGGAAGAACTCTCTGATCCTAGCCATGAGGGCATTTTGCACCATTCTCCTCGATCGTGGAAGGGATTACTTTCCCAGCCCTGATGAGGATCTTTCAAGAAGTAGCGTGATGAGCGTTGCGGATCGCTCGTCGTTCGCGAACTGGGAAGCTCCCACGAGCGAGGGCGGCCAGTGCTACGCGGGCTGCGCCGACCGCTTGAAGGCTTCAAGAACTGCTCCGCTCCCGGACAGCGGAGGCGATCCGATTGGCAGACTCCACCGGATTCTCATGTTCCCAGACACGGATGACGAGCCAGCCCGCAGCCGTAAGGGTCTCGTCAGTGTTACGATCCCGGTCGCGGTTCTTGGCGATCTTCTCGCTCCAGAATTCACGGTTGCGTTCAGCGGGACGGTGGTGGTCAGGGCATCCATGCCAGTAGCAGCCGTCCAAGAACACCGCGACCTTGGCTTTGGAGAATACGAGGTCAGCACGGCGTCTTAGCCCTTTGAGGGGCGCGATGTCAACGCGGTAGCGCAGGCCAAGACGGTGAGCGGCGGAGCGTAGAGCGAGTTCGGGTTTGGTATCCCTGCTGCGGTTGGCTTGCATGACGGCGCGGATAGCCGGGGAGCTAGCCCAGGAGGTGTCTGGATTCAGCGGGATGACGAGGCCTTGTTCGAAGGCCATGCGCCAGGCTTCCGCGAGATTGCGTGCGCGAGTGATCTCGCTGACTTCACCGAGGTAGACCCCTGGGGACCTTCCCCGGTCCGACCATCGTAGATAGGCGCGGATACGACGAGTATTGGGAAGAACCTTCAGCTCAACTGAAGCGCAAGCTGTGCGCCCGTCACCCAGGTTGACAAGCCGCCGGTCACGACCACCAGCGGCACGGTCTTGTTCGGCGGTGCGCGCGGCTCGATCAAGGCCGGGCTTGCCCTTCCACGCGCGAGCGGGTGGAGGCTTGTCCTTCCAACGTCTGGGTTCAGGGGTAGATGGGATGGTCACTTCGCTCTCTCGGCATTGTCCAAGACGGTCGCGACGGCATCGGCGAAGGCTCGACCGAGAAGGACGGGGACCGCGTTGCCGAGCTGGCGCATCTTCTCCCCACGCGGCCCGATGAGCTTCCACTCGTCGGGGAAGGTCATGACTCGGGCTGTCTCTCGGACGGTCATGTAGCGGTGGGTGTCATCGTCCAGGAGCATGACCGACTCGCCGCCCGGAACGCCGTGGACGCCGGCTTTGACAGTCTTAGCGGGTCGGTCGAGTTCATTGGGGGTGTGGCCGGGATAGATCCGGGCGTCAGGCCAGCCGATGTGGTCGGTGAACCCGCCCAGGTTGTATTCCTTGCGATCTAGCTTCTCGACCGGCGGTAGCGGAAGTTGGCCGTCGATGCCTTTGAGCGCGTCGCGTAGGGTGCGCCAAGGCAACGGTTTGTCCTCGTCGGGAAAGACGCTCATACGCATGGGGATCCTAGCCACCACGCGTTCCCTGACCTCAGCGGGGACCTCGGGATGCCGTTCCCAGTACGAGCCATCAAGCATCGACTCATGCAGGGCCGCCTCGGAGAATCGGGGCCTCACGAGCTCCTTGAAACGCGCCCAGTCGACGCCGACGTCTCGACGGAACGCGACGATGATCACGCGGTTTCGGATCTGGGGAACACCGTAGTCCGCAGCGTTGACAGGGAAGTGCTCGACGTCGTAACGCTCGTGAGGATCGATCGTCGCCGTCTCCAGCATGTGCCGCAGGACCTCATCGTGCCCGTGCCAGGACCCGCCCTCCGCGCGCTCCTCGAACGGCAACGACAGCTCTCGCTTGATGTAATCGAAGTACGGCTTGAACGACGGGCGCAGCAGCCCGCGGACGTTCTCGCAGATCACGGCCTTGGGCTCTATCTCTCGGATGGCCCGGAACATGTGCGGGAACCCGTTGCGGTCGTCCTCGTCGCCTCTGGCGACGCCGCCTAGGCTGAAGGGCTGACATGGGGGGCCTCCCGCGAGCAAGTCGACCTCGCCTTTCAGGTGATCGAAGTCAACCTTGGCGACATCGCCCACGATCAGTGGCGGACGCTCGCCCGGAGCGGGAATGGGTGGCCGTTCGCCGTCCAACTCGAACGGGACAGCCTTGTTCGCCGCCAATGTCTCGCAAGCGCGTTTGGCGAACTCGTTGAACAGCAACGGTCGGAAGCCCGCCCCCTCCACCGCCATCGCCAGGCCGCCACCGCCGGCGAACAACTCGACGCTCGTCCGGTCACTTGAGCTGCGATGTGACTGTTCAACCATGTGAAAAGCGTACCGCGGAATTGGGGATCTTCACCTTCTTTCCCATGAGAATCTTCGAACACACGATCAATCAACATCACGCCGACCACCCATCGCCTCCGAGATCTCGCACGTCGGACAACGTCTAACGCGCACCACGCGTCCCAGACTCTGCGAGGATCACACCGCGATCCCGAACGGCGCACCCCCAACCGCTCGACGTCGAGGAGCACCCATGTCACTGAACTCGGTCGCCGAGTTCAAGTTGAGCATCACCAAGGCGCTCGCGGACCAGTTGGCCGAGACCCTGGACCCGCTGACTCCGTCTCCCCTCAGTCCGGAGATCCTGGCTAAGGTGGAGGGCCGTCCGGGTGTCTACATGCTCTTCCTCGACGGTCGGCGCGTTTACGTCGGCAAGACCGCCAAAACCTTGCCCGCGCGACTCAAGCAGCATTGGAGGAAGATCTCCGGCCGGACCGGCATCTCCGTGGACCACATGAGTTTCGTGTGCGTGTACGTCGACCGGGACATGGACTCCGTCGCTCCGGAGAAGATGCTGATCAGCAAGTACGCCGCAAGAGGTGGCGTGCCGTGGAACAACAACGGTTTCGGGAACAAGGACCCGGGCGCCAAACGCGATCACAGCCTCGTCAAGATCAATCACTTCGACGCCGATTACCCCATCGACCTGGACACTCGGATCGAGTACCCCATCGACCCGAAGATCCAGATCAAGCCACTCACCCAGCCGACAGTCTCGGCCGTCTTGAAGAGCCTCAAGAAAGCCCTGCCGTTCAACCTCCGGTACGACACCAGCGGTCAGGGCAAGGCCATCATGAACGCCCACAGCGTGACCATCCCGCCCACGGCGACGACCTTCCGGGAGATCATCCAGATCATCCTCGAAGCACTCCCCAGCGGCTGGCAGGCCACCGCACTGCCTGGCTACGTGACCCTCTACCGGAAAGAGGAGACGTACCAGAGCGCCACAGGCTGGTGGCGGAAGGAAGGCTCTGAAGTGGTCTGGCACACGGGTCCCGCTAAGCGTGACCCCTCCGAAGGGCCGATCAAGCCCGATGACGAAATCATGGAGGAGGAAGAAGAGTTGGGGGAGGAAGCCTGACGCGTTGGAACCAGGGCGGCCCAAGTTGGGGAATGATTCCTTCGAGCGTTATGGCGGATGACTCAGGCGGAGGTAGCCAGTCAGGGCGTGCAGGCGGCGGGTCAAGCCTCGGGAGTCCCGAAGCTCCTCTCGCCTCAACGCGGTGTTGAGCGCACGAATGAGCGCGTTTTGCGTTTCAGGGCGCTCCCTCTCGGCGAGGATGACATCCCGGTTTTCCTGGAGTGCAACCCCAACGGTCAGTGGGGGTGGCTCGAAGACGCCACCGGTCTGCCCATCGCCGCCGCACTCGCCGGCCTGCTCCTCGAAGGAGAGACGTGACGGACCACGGGACATCCGACCTGGCCGTGCGGCTTCGCCGTATGCTGGCCGACAAGCTCGTCCGCGGCGGTTGCCTCACCGACCCCGCGTGGCGGGCGGCCGTCGAGGCCGTGCCGCGGGAGGTGTTCCTCGGGGCGGCGATCGCCGGGCCCACCGGGCACGGTGATCGGTGGGAAGTGGTGCGGCGGGACGATGTGATGGCCGATGAGTGGCTGGAGCTTGTCTACCGCGACGAGACCTGGGTAACCCAACTCGACGAGACCATGGTCGAGAGCGCACCGAGGGCCGGGGGCGCCGCCATGGCCAAGGACGGGCCGGAGGGCGAAGCCGTACCGGAAACCGAAGGAGCATCGGAAACCCGAGGTAGCCGGGAAGTCGTCTCCGGCCGGCCCACCTCCTCATCCACCATGCCCAACCTGGTCGTACGGATGCTGGAGGCCGCCCAGATCTCCGACGGTGACACGGTGCTGGAGATCGGCACCGGCACCGGCTACTCCACCGCGCTGATGTGCCACCGGCTCGGCCCGGCCGCCGTGACCTCCGTCGAGTACGACCCGGTGGTGGCCGGCCGGGCACGTGAGGCGCTCGCCGCCGTCGGGTACGCGCCGACGCTCGTGACCGGGGACGGCCTCGCCGGGTACGACGGGAACGCCGAGTACGACCGGCTGATCGCCACCTGCTCGATCCGCTACGTCCCCCTGCCGTGGCTGTGGCAGGTCCGCGACGGCGGCACGATCACCGCGCCGCTGTCCGGGTGGCTGGGCGGCGGCGCGTTCGCGCACCTCACGCTCGCCGATGACGGTACGGCCTGCGGGCGGTTCCTCCCGGACGACCTCCACTTCATGACCGCCCGGCCCCACGGCCGTCCTCCGGTGGCCTCCCCGCACCTCGGGATGGGTGAGGTCCGGGACGGCCGGGTGGACCCGCGGGTCCTGGACGACCGGACCGGGGTGTTCGTGGCGCAGCTCGCCGTACCGTCCGCCGTACGGCTGGGCGGTGGAGACGAGGTCGTGCTGTGGGACGTGGGCACCGGCTCGCTCGCCGAGGTCACCTCCGGGACCGTACGGCAGCGCGGGCCGCTGCGGCTGTGGGACGCGGTGGAGGACGCCGTGCTGACCTGGCGGGCCGCCGGGACTCCGGACCAGACGGCCTTCGGGCTCACCGTCACCCCGGCCCGCCAGTACGTCTGGCTGGGCGAACCGGACGGCCCCAACTGGGACCTCCCCGCCTGATCGGTACGGCGGAGCCGTCGCGGTCACCGGCCTCCGCAGCCGGCCTGGCAACGGCTCGAACCAGCCACCCAAAGTCGTTCCTCGGGGCTCGAACCGGCTCCCGAAAGCCAGAGGAGCCCGGCAAGCTCAGCAAGGAGTAGCGCATGGCCTGGCAGTCTCACGCCGCCGAGCTGGCCGTGACCGCCACTCCACGCAGTTCACGGTGGCGGCAGCCGGTAATGAACGTCCCCCGGCACGTGTTCGTCCCCGCTGGTGGGACACCCCGCCAGGCGTCCGCTACGGCCGCGTCGTCCGGCTGCTCGGGGAAGCGGCCCGGGCCCAGCGGTTCGGGACGGTCCGGTCCGAGGGCCGGTGCTTGATCGGGGTGGAGCACCACCGGCACCGGCCGCGCCTGTCGCGCCTGTCGCGCCACCAGAAGTTCGTCAACCGTTCCCACGCCCGTATCCGGGTTGTCGGGGAACGCGTCGCCGTGATTTTGAAGACCTGGAAGGTGCCGGCTGGTCGCGCTGCCGCCCGCGCCGCGCCACCGCGGTCCAGGCCATCGTCGTCCCGCAGTTCATCGAAAAGGGCCGCTACTCAGGATGGGAAGCGCTCCGTGGGCTGGTACTTCGCCGTCCGGCGCGACGAGGGCGTCTTCATCCGGCTCATCGGCGCTCGTTCACCCTCGTGAAGACGTATTGTGATGAGAAACGTATATGCCGTCGCCATGGAGATTGACATGGCCATCAGTGCCGGACCGCCTCCCAGAGCTGACCTATTTCAGCGAAAAGTTCCTTTTGGTCCGGATCGATTAGCCCGGAAAAGTATTGAGACTCCTTCCGCGCTCTGATCACTTTTATGGACAAACCCTCCGATACCTCAGTCGACCAGCTGAAGAAGTCATTTCACATCTGCACACCACGTGCCCGAAGGAGAAGTCTGACCTGGTGCGGAGTCGCGACCCCGATAGCTCTACGTGCAGTCCGATCTTCCGCTTCGCCGCGCTCGAAGGCCACGAGGTCGAGGTCACCTCGAAGTTCGACGAAGCCAACCCCCTCGACCAGGAGATCGCGTCATGATTCTCTACGACCCTCAAAAGCCGCGACATGCTCGCATCGACACCGGCGGTCAGCGCGGTTCCACCATGGGGTGGATCCTGACGGGCCTCGGCCTTCTCGCGACCCTCGGCGTGCTCACAGCCGTCGATATCGTCTGACCCTGGTGGGGCCGCGCTCCGACCTCCTGCGAACTCTGACCCCGCAGCGCGACCATCGGAGCGTCCACGGCACCGAGTCGATAACACAAGGGAGCCGGATGTCCGCAGTACGATCGAAACACGGCCGCAGCCTCGAACCGGATAATGGCAACGGCTTCAGGCGTGTCATCGTCACCGTGCTCTTTCCATGGATGGCCGCCAGGTTCCTGTTCAAACCCCGGGTCGGCCCATCGCGCGAAGACAGGATGCTGGATCGGCTCGCGTTCTGGCGATCGACGATCGGTCTCGGCGTGGTCCTGGTGGCGACCTCCCGCTACCAGAACGTCTGGGTCAACACCTTCCGAAAGATGGGGGACACCGGGTGGCTTGCCTTCCTTTTGCTGCCGCTGCCGATCCTCGCGATATTCATCGTGACCCGCTCCGGCCGCCGCGCCAGCCTTCTGCCCGGCGTGCTGCTCCTGATGAGACGTGCGTTGCTCACACTGGCCGTCATCTACCTGCCGATCGGGTTGCTCATCGTCGCGGCCGATGAGCGTAACACCGACCCCCTCGCTGACAGTGACATCCAGCTTCGATATGACATCGACCTCAACGTCCAGGGGGAAGCAGGATTCTGGCTGCTCGTCGCGATAGCCTTGGCGATCGTCCTCGTTCTCTGGTTCTGCTGCTTCTGGTACTGCACGCTCTACTGGGCGGCGCGCACCGGATTCTGGATGGGCCATATGCATCCGCTGCTCGCACCGATCGGCGCAGTGAGTCTCATGCTGCTGATCAGCGGCCAGGAGATCATCACTCACGACACCAATGGCGTGCCCGACGGGCTGTGGCTTACGCTGAACCTTTGCGGCGCGGCCACGGTGCTGGTGCTGGCTGCGTTCGAGTACCGGCACCTCCGGTCGGTCGGCTACCGGTTCCGCAACGGGCCGGAACCCATAACCATGGATTCGGGCGGCCGGACGGCCGGCGTGGAGGGCGCGATCGGGGCCGCGGGATCAGAGACCGCACCGCCCATTGCCGGCACACCTATCCAGCCGGACGAATAGATCCTCTAGCCTGGGCTACGGTCCCGGCATCTCGAAGTTCTGACCGAGTTTGATTCCTCGCGCGCGAATGGCCGCGCCCCCGCGAACTCGGCGGTGAAGACCACCATGATGTCGTCGGTGCCCAGGTGGTACGTCTCGCCCGACGGCCAGTCCGCCGGGCGTCCGGCGGTGATCCACACCGTCCCCTCCTGTGGGCGCAACCGGATGGCCTTCGGGCTCACCGTCACCCCGGGCCGCCAGTACGTCTGGCTGGGCGACCCGGATGGTCCGAGCTGGGGCCTCCCCGCCTGACCGGTGCCGCGGTGTTTCGTCATCGGGCTGCGGCGCCGGACGGGGAGACGTCCCACCGGGGCAGGACACGAGGCAGGACGGCGGAGCGTACCGCCATGGCAGGACGGGGGAGAGCCCAGCCGTGGCAGGGGCGAGAGCCCAGCCGTGGCGGGGGCCGGGTGGACGCGCGGCCTACCGGTCGGGTGGGGACTGGTCGGCGATGAGGTTCAGCAGCGCCGCGTGGGTCTCCGCGTCGGCCGCCACGACGAGGCCGCCCGCGCCGGTGTGCAACGGCTGGCCGTGGATGCCGGTCACCACGCATCCGGCGGCCCGGCACACCGCGATGCCGGCGGCGAAGTGCACGTTGTCCCGCAGCCGGCCGTCGGTGACGTACGCGGCGCGCCGTCCGGCGGCCACCCAGGCGAGCGCCAGGGTGGTGGAAACGACACGTGGGCGGAACCGTTCGGCGAATCCCGGTTCGGCGAGGAGCCGGACGGCCCGGAAGCGCGGTTCGTTCGGGAACGGCGGGTCGAGGTTGACGTCCACCAGCCGTGAGTCGGGCGACGGCGTGAGTTCCTGGTCCGTGCCGTCGCGCCGGACGTGGGCGCGCTCGCCGTCGGTCCAGAACACCTCGCCGGAGAACGGGTCGGCGCAGGCCGCCGCCGTGATGCCCGAGCTCGTGCGCAGGGCGACGTTCACCGCGACCAGCATGTTCCGCGCGGCGTAGTTCAGCGTGCCGCACAGGGGGTCGACCAGCCACATGCGTTCCGCGTCGTCCGAGCCGGTGCGCCCGCTCTCCTCGCCCGTCACGGCGTCATCCGGCCGGGCCGTACGGAGGACGTCGAGGATGGCCTTCTCCGCTTCGATGTCCGCTGTCGTGGCGAAGTCACCCGCGGATTTCTCGAAGCGTGTCAGCGGCGCGCCGTACCGGGCGTGCACGACGGTGGCTCCCGCCTGGGCGGCGGTCAGGGCCAGCTCCCCGTCTGTGATCAGCATGCGCGCAGGATAAAGCAGGATGGAGCGGACCCGCGCGGCCTGCCGGGGTCAGCCGGCGTCCCGGCTCGCCGAGCGTAGGCCCTGGAGATCGAGCGCGAGGCCGCCGAGTACGGAAGACGCCGACAGGGACAGGCTCGACATATGCTCCGATCCGGTGTCAGCGCGTTGAAAGTATGTGTTCAGCTCATGTTCAAGGCCGCTGAAAGCGGCGATTCCTAACGTTCTGCGCGGAAACTTCAACCGCAAGGAGTGACATGAGGTCAATCGCAGCAATCGCCGCCACAATGGTGCTCGTCTCCTCCCCGGCCGCGGCCGAATCCGAGGAGAGCGACCGGGAGATCCCCCTGGCGCACATCGAATACACGAGCGGTCTCACCGTGGATTTCTCCGACAGCCAGCCCTCCAACGAAGTGGGGATGTCCCAGCTCGGGATCATCGGCCGCGCGCCGCTCATCGCCTGGGACCGAAGCAACAGCTACCTGCAGACCTACCTGGAGATCACCCCGCCCGACGTGCCGGTGCCCCAGCGTCTCGTCGACGACCACGGCCCCGACCTTCCCGCCGAGTTACAGCGGCGGCGGATCACCAGCGAGCCGGTCACCGTACGGGGCCTGACCGCTCCGGCCGGCGCCGTGCTCTCCGCCTCGTGCACCGCCGAATACTGGAGCTGGTACCTCTGGCACGACAACGCCAAGGCCGGCATGGCTCCCAAGTCGTACACCACCCACGACTTCGGCGGCTTCAAGGAGCGTCGCGCGGAGAGCTTCATCTTCAACTGCCTGCCGGAGGGCTCGCCGAGCCACCTGTGGGCCCGGCACCGGCTGTACTACTGGAACGGTACAAGCTGGTGGAAGCAGAAGGAGGAGAAGGTCGGCCCCGGGCTTCAGGCGGAAGAGGTCAAGGGCATTGCCAAGTACCACCGCAAGGTCACCTATGACGACAACTGGGGGTCCAACCCCAACTGCCTCAGTGGGGCTTGCAAGTACACCCGTGAGGGACGTTTCACCAGCTGACGGGTGGCCGGTCGCCTGCCGGCCGCTCACCGCGGGCGAACGTCCGGGGTTGACGCGTCGCCGGGCGCGCATGCGGCCGGCCCGGGTGACCACCGGGCGCGCGCGTGCGGCCGGCCGGGGTGACGCGTCACCGGGCGCGCGTGCGACCGACCCACACGTTGCGGGCGCGGAGATAGGTGTTTCCGGCGGGACCCGGCTGCTTGTCCCAGCCGGGGTCGTCGGATTCGATTCCCGAAGCCCAGGCGCCCATCTGCAGGTTGATGATGAGCCACTGGGGGACGCCGGCCCAGCCGACTCCCCGGTGGGTCGCCTTCCGGGCCCCGTCGAAGTAGTAGTCGAGCATGACGTCTTTTCCCCGTTTGGACATCCGGACGCGGTACCGGTGCCAGGCATCGGGGTCGCGGACGCTGATCCGCTTACGCTCGACGAGCTCATTGTCGTCGGCGCTTCTGTTCCAGGTGTTGAAGAGGTTGGTGGAATTCCCCACGTATTCCAGGATGTCGCTCTCCGGCGGCCAGTCCGGCCAGATCCCGATGGTCCAGAAGGCCGGCCAGATGCCCTTCCCGGTCTGCGTGCGGAACTCGCCCTCGATGTCGTATTCGGGGAACCGGTCGTCGACGAGGATCTGCTCCTTGGCGTGGACGGCGCCCGAGCGGTACCACAGCGGAGCGTACGGCGCGTGCGGACTGTCTCCGTCGGGCTGAGCCAGCCGGGTCGCCGTCAGGGTCAGCACACCTTTGGCGAGGGAGACCTTGTCGGCGTGCATCCTGGCGGCGCCGTTATGGGTGTCGGCGTCGGCGTCCCAGGGGTAGAGGTGGTTCCAGCTCCGGTCGAAGGCCGAGGAGCTGCTGAGGGAGGACCTCTTGATGACGTTCTCCCACGAGGCGCCGGTCCGGCGGGGGCGGCCGGCGGCTGAGGACGTGGCGTGCGCCCCGGCGGGGACGAGCGAAAGCCCTAACGACAGGCCGCCGACGCCCGCCGCCGAGGCCAGGAGCCGACGCCGGCTGACTTCTCGTTCGGACATGTTCTTTCCTTTCTCCGGCCCCCGAAGTCTCCGGCCCCCAAAGCCTCCGGCCCCTGAAGTCTCCGGACTCCGAAGTCTCCGGCCTCGAAGGCTCCGGACTCTGAAGCCGTCGGTCACCGGCGTCCGGAGGGAGGCCGGCCGCCGAGCCGGACCCGAGCCTGATCGCAGAAAAGCACATGAACGTCACAGATCGCGTACGGCCCGCCGTGAGTTTCCTCCTCGTGGGACGGACACCTCGTCTTGCGATCCGCGGCTCTGCTCCCCGAACCCCGAACCGGCCTCCCGAAGCCGTTCCCCCGGGGCTCGGACCGGCCCCCGATAGCCAGAGAAGCCCGGTGACGCGTCACCCCGGTGGACCCCCGGGGCGACGTGTCACCGGGCGCGCATGCGGCGGACCCACACGTTGCGGGCACGGAAGTAGGTGTCGCCGGAGGGGCCCGGTTGGCGACTCCAGTCAGGACCGAGGGGTTCGAGTCCCGAAGCCCAGGAGCCCATCTGCAGGTTGATGATGAGCCACTGCGGGGCGCCGGCCCAGCCGATCCCCCGGTGGGTCGCCTTCCGGGCCCCGTCGAAGTAGTAGTCGAGCACGACGTCGTCTCCCTGCTTGGACATCCGGACGCGGTACCGGTGCCAGGCATCGGGGTCGCGGACGCTGACCCGCTCACGCTCGACGAGTTCCTCGCCGTTGGCGCCCTTGCTCCAGGTGTTGAAGAGGTTGGTGGAATCCCCCACGTATTCGAGGATGTCGCTCTCCGGCGGGAAGACCGGCCAGATCCCGGTGGTCCAGAAGGCCGGCCAGATGCCCGGCCCGGTCTGCGTGCGGAACTCGCCCTCGATGTCGTACTCGGGGAACCTGTCGTCGACGACGATCGGCTCCTTGGAGTGGACGGCGCCTGAGAGATACCACAGCGGAGCGTACGGCGCGTTCTGGCTGAATCCATCAGGTGCGGTCAGCCTGGTCGCCGTCAGGGTCAGCACACCCTGGGCGAGGGAGACCTTGTCGGCGTGCATCCTGGCGGCGCCGTTGTGGGTGTCGACTCTGTCGTTCCAGGGGTAGAGATGCTTCCAGCTCCGGTTGAAGGCCGAGGGACTACTGAAGGAGGACCGCTCGATGACGTTCTCCCACGAGCCGCCGGCCCGGCGGATATGGCTGCCGGCTGAGGACGCGGCGTTCGCCCCGGCGGGGACGAGTGAAAGCCCTAATGACAGACCGCCGACCCCCGCCGCCGAGGCCAGGAGCCGACGCCGGCTGACTTCTCGTTCGGACATGTTCGTTCCTTTCTCCGCCCCCTGAGTGCCTTTCTCCGGTCCCCGAAGCCGTCGGTCACCGACGTCCGAAAGGAGGCCGGCCGCCGAGCCGAAACTCGGGCCCCACCGCAGAAAAGCACAGAAATGCCACAGATCGCGTACGGCCCGCCGTACATCTGGGCGCCGGCTTTCCTGGGCACGCGGACCGGCGTGTCAGGTGGGCCGACTCGCAAGAGGTCCGATGGGGGCTCGCGGGGAGAACGCCGGGCACGCCGGTGTCGCCGGGCGGACGGCTCGTGGGCCGCTCACCGCGTCTGAGGCCGTGGGTCGTGGGCCGCTCACCGGGCCTGGGGCCGGAGCCCGTCGAGGATGAGACGGGCGAGGTGCGCGGAGCGTTCGCGGCTGGTCTCCGCGCCCGCGTGGCGGATCGCGGCGAAGGCCCCGGCGACCAGCGCCATCACCTCGTCGGCGGCGAGGTCGGGCCGTACGGCGCCGGCCGCGTGCGCGCGGTCCAGCAGGTCCGAGACGTGGCGGGTGAGGTCTGCCGCGAGGTCGGGGGCGGCGGTGCGCAGGTCGAACTCAGCGGCCACGAGGGCGCTCTTCACCGCCACGTTCTCGGCGCCGCTGGTCATCATCGCGGACAGCAGTGTGAACAGGGCCGCGGGATCGCCGGACGCGGCGAGTGCCTCCGCCTCCGTCACCAACTGCCGGATCTGGTCGGTCGCGACGGCGAGATACAGCGCTTCCTTCGTCGGGAAGTGCCGGTGGACGGTGCCGGGGCCGACGCCCGCGCGGCGGGCGATCTCGTCGAGCGGGACGCCGAGACCCTCGGTCGCGAAGAGGCGCTGCGCGGTCCGCAGGACCCGCTCGCGGTTGCGGCGCGCGTCGGCCCGCAGCTCCCGGTCGCTGCCGGGGGTCGACGCTGAAACGGGCTCGGGTGGCTGGTTGGACATGTCGGGATCAGTATAACCGGGGCGTCGCACCGTATAGTGTGGTCGTAAGCGGGGCGGCGCACCGGTTGGAGTGCGCGCCGTTTCCCGTGCCCCGATCCGCCGACCGCGAGGAGAGCACGCCGATGACCACACGCGAGGACGCCGCCGACCTGATCCGGCGGATGCAGGAGTGCTTCAACAGCCGGCGGTTCGACCAGGCCGCCGACCTGCACACCCCCGGCTTCTTCAGCCACCCGCTCGGCGTCGCCGGGTTCGAGGCGGGCAGGGAGGCATGGCGGGCGGTCACCACCCGGTTCCCCGGCATGCGCGTCGTCGCCGAGGACATCCTGGTCGACGGCGACCGGGCCGCCGTCCGCTCGGTCGTCGAGGGGATCGCCGTCCCGGACGGCGACGCGCGGCCCGCACTGTTCGAGATCTTCCGCTTCGAGGACGGCCGCTTCGCGGAGATGTGGGGGGCCGGCACGGGGTTTCCCGCTTCCGCCGGCCCCGAGGACCTGGTCGGTCAGACCCGGGAACGCGCACCGCTCACCGCGGAGTGCGGGCCGGCCTCCGCCGTCGTTCCCGCCACCCCGGTGCCGTCGTCGTCACGCGACCCCCGGTCCGGCGGCCGGTCAGGCCCCGGTGGCGCCGGGCAGCAGCAGTGACTTGCCCACCGTGGTGCGGGCGGCCAGTGCGCGGTGGGCGTCGGCGGCCCGCTCCAGCGGGTAGGTCGCGCCGATCGCGGGCCGCAGCCGTCCCTCCGCGGCCAGCTCCAGCGCCAGGGCCAGCCGTTCGTGCGCGGCCTCCCGGGTCGGCCGGCCGTCGGCCAGCGGGGTGAACACCCGCAGGTCGCGGCGCGCGGCCAGCTCCCGGTCCGGGGCGGCGAAGCCCTCGGCGGTGCCGTAGGTGACGAACCGCCCGCCGTCGGCCAGCGCGTTCAGCGCGGCCGTGCCGAGCGGGCCGCCCGCGCCGTCGTAGACCAGCGCGGCGCCGCCGCCGGTCGCCTCGCGGACCCGCTCGACCCAGTCCGGCCGCGTGTAGTCGACGGTGACCTCCGCGCCCAGCTCGCGGGCCTGCGCCAGCTTGGCGTCGCTGGACGCGGCGGCGACCACCCGCGCGCCGGCGTCGACGGCCAGCTGCACCAGCAGCGAGCCCGCTCCGCCGGCCGCCGCGGTCACCAGCACCCACTCGCCCTTCTGCGCCGCACCCAGCCGTTCCATCATGATCGCGGTCGTGCCGTCGTGCACCAGCGCCGCCGCCGTCTCGAAGGTCATTCCGTCGGGGATCGGCATGATCTCATCGACGTCGGCGACGACCCGCTCGGCGTAGCCGGTGCCGGTACGGGCGACCACCCGCCGGCCGGCCCACGCCGGGTCCACGCCCTCGCCGACCGCCACGACCTCCCCCGATCCGCCGCCGCCCGGGATGTACGGCAGCTCGCGCGGGAAGAAGTCCCGGCCCCAGCCGCTGCGCAGCAGGGTGTCGAGGAAGATGACGTCCGCCGCGGCCATGCCGACGACGACCTGGCCGGGGCCGGGCGCCGGGTCGTGCAGTTCCACCGGGGACAGCACCTCAGGACCGCCGAACGCGGCCACCTGGATCGCACGCATGAGCAGACACCCTTCATAGGGGAGAACGTGCGGTCCACTCTTCAACCTGAACCATGATTGAGGTCAAATCGGCCAGGGTGACCCGGTGTCGGGAGCGGACACCCGCCCAGTGTGCCGCCGGCCGGGATTCCGCGGTGATCCGTCAGATGCTCGTCCCGCGGCCGGGGCTCTCGGGGCTGAGCCGCTCCGTGGGTGACGCCTGAATTCCTGCCGGAATCACCTCCAACCAGAACCGGCCCTCCTGGCGTCGAGTTGGCTGACGATGTGCCGTGCGTCGCGTCCCACGCCGCCGACCAGCGAGGAGGCCATGGAGGAAAGGAACGGCAGCCCGATGAGATACATGCCGGGCTGGCCGGACACGACGCCGCGGTGGTGGTCGGGCGGGCCGGCAGCGGGGAACCGCGGCAGCTCGATCCATGAGTAGTCCGGGACATAACCGGTGCACCAGATGACCGCGGCGACATCGCAGACGCGCCCGTCCTCCAGCGCGGGACATCCGTCGCTCGTGCCGGTCACCCGGGGAAGGCGTTCGACGCCGGCACGGGCCAGGTCTTCCTCGCGCACGCGCACCAGCGGGGTGCCCTTCCCCGACCCTTTGGCCGCGATCTTGCGGCCCCATGCGGTGTCCGTGCTGAGAACCCGGTTCATGACCCGGTAGACCGGCCCTCCGATGCCGATCGGGAAGCGGCCGGTGGAGCGGCCGGCGAGCAGGGTACGGCGTGCGG
Source organism: Streptosporangium sp. NPDC048047 (assembly GCF_040653115.1). NCBI lineage: Bacteria > Bacillati > Actinomycetota > Actinomycetes > Streptosporangiales > Streptosporangiaceae > Streptosporangium > Streptosporangium sp. NPDC048047. The sequence continues at coordinate 214,505 of NZ_JBEZNH010000007.1, forward strand.
GTGCGAGATCGAGCGCGATCTCGGCACCAGAGTTCCCGGCACCGACGACGAGGACCGGACCGTTGGGCAGTTGGCCGGGGTTGCGGTAGTCGCTGGAGTGGAGCGTCACGGTCGCCGGATCCACCTGCCCCGCGAAGCCGGGCAGCCGCGGAGTCATCGCCGGTCCGGTCGCCACGATCACGTTGCCGGCCCGCACGATCCGGCCGGTGGAGCTGATCACGTAACCGCCGCGGTCGGAGGCCCGGCGCAGCCGATCGACCCGCCGGCCCAGCCGGAGCGGGAGTTCGAACCGTGTGGCGTACGCCTCCAGGTAGCCGGCCATCTCGTCCTTGGACGGCAGGTGCCGGCGGGGGGCGGGAAACGGCAGGCCGGGCAGGTGGGTGAAGTGCGCCGGGGTGAACAACCGCAGGGAGTCCCATCGGCTACGCCAACTCTGCCCGACGCTGTGTGCCGCGTCCAGGATGACGAAGTCGCGACCCCGGCGCTTCAGGTGGTAGCCGGCGGCCAGCCCGGCCTGTCCGCCGCCGATGACCACCGTGTCGAACCGCTCATCGCTCATCACGAGCACCCCGCTCCCATGTCTCCCCACTTGGCGGGTTCGGCGCCGTGACCCGGTGGGCGCAGGCGAGCCCGCAGCGGACGCCGGACCGACCACAGATGCGCCACGACCGCGGTCAGCATCAGATAGCTGAAACCTCCATGCCAGGTGTGCTCCGGTGGCGCACCCACCCAGCGCAGCGACCCGGTCACCGCCATCGCGCCCACTGAGGCGAGCAACAACCGGTATCCCCACCGCCGGGCCTGTGCGCGAGCCGACTTCGGCCGGGAGCCGCGCCGGCGGAGGCGTGCGACCCGCCTCGAACGAGTCCGCAGATGCACCCCGACCAGGCCGGCCAACGCGACCCCTGTCGCCAGGTGAGCCCACGCGACCGGTACCAGCAGCCAGCAGGCCACCAGAAACCCCAGCACGGGCAGGTCGGTGATCAACCCTGGCGGCAGCCCGCGGCCCCACCCGCCGCGCTCCGCGTGTGTCATCGCGCTCATGTCTCCACGGTGGAGGTTCAAGCCGACTTGAAGTCAAATAGGACGCATGGAACTCGTACCGATCGGCCGGGTGGCCGAGCAGCTCGGACTCGCCGCGTCAACGCTTCGCTACTACGACGAGCGTGGGCTGGTGTCCCCGCGGGCGCGGCGCGGCGGACGGCGGATGTACTCCGCCGACGAGTTGCGCCGGCTCGCGTTCCTCAAGATCGCGAGTTCGCTCGGGCTGCCATTGGACGCCGCCGCCGCCGTCCTGAACGCGCCCGGACCGCAGTGGCGGCAGGCCGCGGAGGAACAGCTCGCCAAGCTGGAGCAGTTGATTCGGCAAGCACAAGCGGCACAGACGTTCCTGACGAGCGCGTTGGGTTGCCCTGCCGACCATCCGGTCAGCGAATGCGCGAACATGATCGAACCTCTGGACCGGCTGATCGCCGGAACGACCGTCGATGAAATCGCCGCCGAACACATCCGGCCGTGAGCGGGTGACGATGCCGGACCTGTCCGGCGGCGCGCGTCCGCCGGGCGCTCACCTCCATGATCGAGAAGGCCGGCCGGCACGTCGGCCACGCGGACGTCCTCCGCGAACCGATCGACGGCACGACCGGACGCCGAACGTGCCGTCCGCCCGTCGCCCCGGGCCATGGCCGAGGCCGGGCCGGCGTCGTGCGCCCGGCGACGTGACCCCGTCACCGGGGTCGCGGTCATGGCGAGGCCGGTGCCGTCGTGCCGGACGCCAGAGCCGCCTGCACGATGCGGATCGCCTCGCCCGCGTCGAGGCCGACGCTGGCGATCACGGCCGCGTAGTCGGCGGCGGCCCGGCGGGCCCGCTCCCGGCCTTCCTCGCCGGCGGCCGACACGAACGAGCCCGCCCGCCCGCGCGTCTCGATCAGCCCCGCCTCCTCCAGCTCCCGGTAGGCCCGGCCGACCGTGTTGACGGCCAGGCCCAGGTCGGCCGCGAGGTGGCGGATGGTCGGCAGCCGGGCGCCCACGGCCAGCGTGCGGTCCTGGATCTGCCGGGCGAGCTGGGCCCGCAGCTGCTCGAACGGCGGCACCGGCGAGGCCGCGTCGATGACGATCATCGGACGCCCATGGCCCGCCGGGCCGTCGTCGCGCTCGACGGCGTCCTGGCGTGGAGCGCGACGCCCGTGACCAGGCTCAGGATCAGGTAGGCGATCGCGGCGGCTCTCCACCAGCCGGGCGCGGTGCCGAACAGCAGCACCACGGGCAGCGCCCACTGCACGGCCGGCAGGTTGAGGTCGCGGGCGTCCTCGACGCGCATGATGACGTCGGCGGTCAGCGACTCCTCGTCCTCGGCCACGACCGGGTGCCCGAGCAGGTGACGCAGCTGCACGGCGATGATGGCCGTCACGCCGAGCAGGCCGATCAGCAGGACGACGGCCGGTTGCCGTACGGCGGGGTCGGGAACGGCCAGGGCGCTCCCGGCCAGCACCACCGCGCCGGCGGACGTGGCGACCGCGAAGACGGCGTACGGCCGGCCGAGCACGGCGCGCCAGCCGGGCTGGACCAGGTGGGTGGCCCTGCGGGACAGCGTCGCGCCCGCCCGCTGGTCGACGCGCCGCACCCACCGGTCGAGCAGCGACTGCGCCAGCAGCAGCCCGGCCATCGACGCGGTCAGGGCGAGCAGCGGCAGCGGGCGATACGGCTGGAAGCCGCTGAGGGCCGTGACGAGCGCGCTCACGAGGATCAGCGCGGCCAGGACGACGTGGGTGGCGAGGCGGGCGCGTCTGCGGACCGCCAGCCGGCCGGCCAGCAGCGGGGTCGGCTGGGAGTCGCCCAGGTCGTGCCCGGCCAGCCATTCGGCGGCCGACCGCAGATCTGCCGCACGCGCCGGCGGGCCGGCGTCCGGCGATGACTCGCGGATCATGGCGCCTCCTTTTGTCGCAATATTTGTATTAACAGTGTGCGTCATAACTTGCGACAAAATCAATGCCCCGCGAGCTCCCGCCGATCGGGCCCGGAGCATGGCCGGGGGAGCGGCGCGGAGGGTCCGCCCGGCGCCGCGCTCCTTGAACGTGCCGGAGGGAACGGGCCGCCTGGTCCCCGAGGGGCCGGGCGGCGACTCCTGAACCGGACGTACGGCGAGCCGATCCCTCCTGCCGCCGGGAATGTCGGATCCGCCTGCCACACTCACCGCGATCATGAAAAGGGGAGAGCCGGGGAGACCCATGCGCAAGATCATGCTCGCGGACTACGCCTGGGAGGACGACTGGCATGAGGAGATCTACACCGTCACCTTCGTCCGCGGCCCGGACGAGCGCGAGACGCTCCGGAGGTTCGGCGTGGTCGACGGCAACATCCACCCGGTGGAAGACGGGGAGGTCATGGAGCGCATCGGAGTGAACGAAGGCTGCTGTGACATGGTGCTGGTGACCCGGGCCGGCGACTGGACGATCGCCTTCGAACACAGCGGCTGGGCGGGCACCCGGCCCGAGACCCTGCGTGAACTGACCCGCGACGGCGGTGAGGCCGTCTCCGTCATGCGCCACGACTACGCGGCCTCGCATCACTTCGGACACGCCGCGGACGGCCGGATCCGGACGGCCTTCCGCCCGCAGACACCCCAGGACCGCTGGGGCGGCCACCCCGACGCGCTCAACGAGGACATGCGCGAGCTGGGCCTGGAGCCCGAACCGGACGAGGAGTTCCAGTACCTGTCCGGCTCCGTTCCGGCGGCCCTCGCCCTGGCCTCCCGTATCACCGGAGTGCTGTTCACTCCCGCGCTGCTGAAGGGGCCGCTGCTGGGCGGGGTCATCACCGACCCGGTGCCCGACGACCCCCGGGAAGGCGGCCGGCCCACCCGGCACGCCCTGTGGGTCATCAACCGGGAGCTCGCCGAGGCCATCGACAACGCCTCCCCCGGCCTCCAGCGGCGGGTGGCGGTCGCCGAAGCCCGCCGCCAGTGCGAGCTGGCCGGGGTGGCCGATCACCCGGTGCTCGCCGCCGCACTGGCGTCGGCTGAGCGGGCATCGGCCGAGCAGGGCGGGGTCATCCAGCCGGCACCGGCTGACGCCGGCGCGGCCGGGCAGGACGGCGTCGTGCAGCCGGTGCAGGCCGGGCCGGAACCGGCTGGGCCGGCTTCGGCGGGGCCGGACGAGACGACGGCCGGGCATGACTCCCTGCTCGCCGAGCTCATCCGCGGCTACGTGTCGGAGCTGACCGGCCATCCGATAGACGAGACCACCGGCGAGTGGATGGCGAACCCGTCCGCGAACCCGTCCGCGAACCCGTCCGAGGAGCCGCACCGCTCCCTGGACGGCGGGCGCAACATCTTCTCCTTCGAGAACGCGACCGGCATGCCGTACTGCCCGAGCTGCAGGTGGCATCACCGCCCGGACGAGCGGGAGCGGGAGGCGATCCGGCCGCGCTGGCAGGCCGCGACGGCGACACGCCGCGCCCTGTCACCCGACGCCAGGCAAGCCGCCTACGGCACCCACTTCGCCCTGGTCTACGGGGATCAGGTCATGTTCGATCCTGGTCACGCGGCGGCCGTCACCGCGACGCTGCGCGCCGCCTCGGCATAGCGGGCCCCGGCTCCATCCCCGTCCGACGATGGTGAACCGACCTCGCTGTCGGCCCGCCCCGCTCATCGGAGGTTCAGCGGGCAGGGAGCCGGCCGACGCCGGCGAGGATCTCGTGGGCCGTTTCGGGATAGAGCTCGATGTCGGGGGCGGGCCGCCAGTCGGCGGGGAAGACGATGCCGGGAGGAAGGATGTCGAAGCCGTCGAACAGGTCGTGGATCTCGGTCCGGGTGCGGGGATGCACGGGGTTGGCGGTCTGGGCGTAGACGGCTTTGCCGAGATCGAGTTCCTGCTCCGACATGGTGTCGGAGCAGGCGTGGGTGGCGGCCAGGCAGCTTCCCGGGGCGAGGGCGTCGCGGAGGGTCGCGATGACGGCGTGGACGTCGCCGGGGATGAAGTGCAGGACGCCGACCGCGAGCACGCCGAGGGGCCGGGTGAAGTCGAGGGTCGCTCGTACGTCGGCGTTGCCGAGGACGGCCTCGGGGTCGCGGAGGTCGCCGGAGACGGTGACGACGCCGCCGCCGTCGACGACGGCCTGGCTGTGGGACACGACGGCGGGGTCGTTGTCGACGTAGACGACGCGGGCGTCGGGATGGGTTTCGCGGGCGAGGTCGTGGACGTTGGGGTGGACGGGCAGTCCCGATCCGAGGTCGAGGAACTGGGTGATGCCGGCGGCGGCGAGGTCGCGGACGGCGCGCAGCAGGAACCCGCGGTTGGCGCGGCAGCTGTCACGGACGCTGGGGAAGGCGCTGACGAGCGTCTCGGCGGCTTCGCGGTCGGCGCGGTGGGTGTCCTTGCTGCCGAGCAGGCAGGCGTAGATGCGGGCGGCGCTGGGCTGTGAGCCGTCGGCGGGGATCATGCGGGGGTGGCCTTTCACGGGGGAGGGAGTGGCCTTTCACGGGGGAGATGGTGGATGCGGCGGAAGCCGCGGTGCCCATTCTTCAGACGGCTGGTCTCCGAGGCGATCACGCGGATGTGCCGGAGTCCGGGTGGATCGAAGGCGCTCAGAGGGACGGGTGGTCGGTGATGCCGGGGCGGTGGTGCGGTCGCAGGCTCTGCAGCGCCTCGTTGATGCCGGCGCCGGAGCCGGCGGCGACCTCGATGCCGGCGGGGCCGCGGACGCTGGCGTGGTAGACCGGCTCGACCGGCCCGGCGGCCGCCGCTCCGTCGTCATCGAGGCGACCGGTCCGCTCGGGGCCGAACCGCAGGACGATCTGCGCGCCGTCGCGCAGTAGCGCCTCGGCGTCCAGGAGGTCGGGGGGGACCGGGCGCGGGGCGAGGGAGTCGGCGGGGCACAGGGCGGCGATCGGCGTGCGGTGGCGGGTCAGCAGGATCGCCGAGCCGCTGGGGCGGCCGGCCTGGCGGACGAGGTCGCCGAGCTTGGCGCGGGCCGAGGTCGCGGGCCAGGTGGGCAGGCCCATCATCGGGCCGGTGACCTCGCTCATGGGGACGAGGGCGGCCCATTCCCAGTGTTCGCGGGTGATCAGCGTGGTGCGGCCCTCCCGGGCGGCGCGCACCAGTGCCCCCCAGTGGGTGCGGGCTTCCTCGACGCCGAGCGGGGCGCCGTACCGGTTGACCAGGGCGGTGTAGGCGGAAGGCGTGGAGACGTCCATCATGCGAAAATCGTAAGCCGCCTTACGAATATATTGCAAGGCGGCTTACGAAGAATGGGGGCGATCGGGGGGCGGTCCTCGTCGGCTTCGGCTCGCATGGCGGCCATGCCGCCGACGTCGCCCCTGATCGCGCGGATCCGGATGGAGGGCCTGCTCTCCTCGGTGCCGAAAATCTGTAGTGACGGCGGTAGACATTCGCGATGAGGGACGGTATGGTTTCTGCCATCGCAAGGGACGGATCCACGAGGGCAGAGCAGTACGAAGCACCACGACGAACTGCCCGGACGCACGTGGACAGCAGAAGACGAGGTAGATGGACGGCAGAAGGTCGGACGTGCCGGGGCCGACGAAGTGGAAGGGTCCTGGCCGTGGACGCGCTGCCGAAGCAGTGGCGGATGAAGTCGAAGTAGAAGTAGAGATACCGAAGGGAGCGTTGAACGCCATCAGGATCGCCCGTCGCCGGCTGCAGTTCGCCGCACGGGTACCGCACCTCCACGGATTGGACGGTGGTTCACGGTCACGCATACGCGATCCCCGCACCCCCGCCCTCTCGGGCGGTCGGCGCGGAAGCAGTGAACCGGTCACAGGACCGGTAGATGGTGTTGAACCTCAACTGGGCCCCGGCGCATCATTGCGCCGGGGCCCCTGTCCGCGTTAGGGAAGGTTTTATGGATCAATCGGTCATATCCCCGGGCTCTCATCCCCGGGACACCGCCGAGAAAGCGAAGACGAAGGCGGTCCGCACACCCCCCGATGCGACCGGCGGCAAGGCGGCCCGGACGTCACCCGATGTGGCCGGCGGCAAGGACGCGGCCGACGACGGGCCCGGCCGGAAACTCGATGACGAGAACTACCCCGCCTACAGCATGGGCCGGGCAGCGGAGATCCTCGGCGTCACCCCGGCCTTCCTGCGCAGCCTCGGCGCCGCCAAGCTGATAGAGCCGCAGCGATCCGAAGGCGGCCACCGCCGCTACTCGCGCTACCAACTGCGACTGGCCGCCCGCGCCCGGGAACTGGTCGACCAGGGCACCGCCCTGGAGGCCGCCTGCCGCATCATCATCCTGGAAGACCAGCTCACCGAAGCCCTGCGCATCAACGACGAACTGCGCCGCCGCGGCTGATCGGTCACCAGCCTCACCACACCCGGATCCGCGATCCGTCCCGCCTTCCGTCACCGGGTGCCGGCCACCCGATGCGGGACGGCGTCCACTTCCACGTCGCCGACGACGACCCGGTTCGGGGTGTCTGACCGGGGATCGGGGATTGTGCGGACTTTCCGGCCCCGGGTGGGTGATAGTGGCGGGGTGAGCGCTGAGGAGCAGGAGGGGCAGGAGGGGCAGGAGGCTCGGTCAGAGCTGATGCGGGCCGGGGTACGGGCCCGGGTGGCACGGCTGGCCCGCACCTCGGTCTCCGGAGCGCGCCGCTGGTCGACTCCGGCGCTGCTGGCGATACTGTCGGCCGGGGCGTTCGGGGCGTTCCTGGAACCGGGCGAGGCCACGGCGGGGGCCGCGATGCTCGGAGCCGCCACCGCGGTCGGCGGCAACCTGCTGACCGACATCGTCAAGACGGGCATCGCCCGCCTCGGCCGAAACAGCGGTGACGATGCCGTCGGCGGCGAGTCCTCGCGGGAGGCGCTGGAGGCCGAGCTGGAGCAGCGCATCCAGCGGATCCTGGAGAGCGGCGGGCCCGAGGCCGAGGAGTTGCGCGCGGAGATCGCGCGCCTGCTGGAGGAGGTCGGCGCGGTCGGCGCCGCGATCGAGGCGACGATCGAGGCAGGGGACCGCGACCTGCAGGCGCATCTGACCCGTGGCCTGGCCGGCCTGGGCCGGGAGTTCGTCGAGTTCGCCTTCACGCTGGCCGCCGTAGAAGATCGGCTGCGGGTGCTGCGGGACGGCCAGGACGTCCAAGGGGCGCAGCTCGGCCTGGTGGTGGATCTGCAGTATCGGCAGGCGACCGACATCCGGCTACTGCTGCAGCTGGTGTCGGAGCTTCCCCGGCCGCACCCCGGCGGCACGCCCGGCGCCGGCCGGGCACGCTGGAGTGGCGGGAGCCCGTACCGGGGGCTGGTGCCCTTCGGCGAGGCCGACGCCGAGATCTTCCACGGCCGGGAGGTGACCACCGCGCAGCTGGTCACCACCGTCTCCCGGCGGCTGACCACCCCGGGCCTGGTGGTGGTGACCGGGGCCTCGGGGGCGGGCAAGTCCTCACTGCTGCGCGCGGGCCTGCTGCCGGCGATCGGCCGCGGTGAGCTGACGGCGGCGGCCCGGGACTGGCCGGTGCAGATCCTGGAGCCGACCGGCTCCCCGCTGGTCCGTCTGGCGACCGCCCTGGCCGCGCTGGCGGGTGTTCCGGCCCCTGACATGGTGCGCGGTCTGCGAGAGGATCCCGGACAGGCGCCGCTGCTGGTGCGTCAGGCCGTCGAGGCCGACGCCCGCCGCCGTACCCTCCCTGCCGTGGCCGAGGGCAGGCTCGTACTGGTCGTCGACCAGTTCGAGGAGGTCTTCACCCTCGTCTCCGACACCGCCGAGCCGGCCGTGGCGGAGCGGGAGGCGTTCGTCACCGCGCTGCACGCGGCCGCGACCGTCCCGTGCGGGCCGCAAGGCGCCGCGGCGGCGCTGGTGGTGCTCGCGGTGCGCGGTGACTTCGTCGACCGCTGCGCCGCCCACCCCCACCTGGTCACCGCCCTGCAGGACGGGGCGTTCGTCGTCGGCCCGATGACGCAGACGGACCTGCGGCGGGTGATCACCGGCCCCGCCGACACAGCCGGCCTGGAAATCGAGCCGGGCCTGGTCGACGTCGTCCTCGGCGAGCTGCGCGCGCCGGGCGGCGGCTATGAGGCGGGGGCGTTGCCGCTGCTGTCGCAGACCATGCTGACCGTCTGGGAACACCGCGACGGCGAGCGGCTGACCAGCCGGGGATACGCCCGCACCGGCGGGGTGACCAAGGCGGTGGCCTCCAGCGCCGATTCCGCCTACACCGATCTGGCCCCGGATCGCCGGGAGACGGCGCGGCGGGTGTTCGAGCAGCTGACGGCCGTCACCGGCGACGGCACTCTGGCCCGCCGTACCGTCGAGCGCGCCGCTCTGCACGCCGGCCGTTCCGAGGCCGAGCGTGCCGCCGTCGATGAGGTTCTGGAGGTCTTCGCCCGGAGGCGGCTCGTCGTCGTCGACGCCGGCCGGGTCCAGATCGCCCATGACGTGCTGCTTGGCTCCTGGCCGCGGCTGCGCGGCTGGCTGGCCGACGAGCGCGCCGACCGCGCCCTGCACACCGAGATCCTGGAGGACGCCGCCGAATGGGATCAGCGCGATCGGGACGCGTCGTTCCTGTACGGCGGGATCCGTCTGCAGGCCGCCGAAGAAGCCGTCGCGCGTTGGCGGGCCGACCCGGACCGCTACGACGGATTCGGTCTGCCCGGCCCCGCCGCGGCCTTCCTGCACGCGGGCACCCGCGTCGCCACCCGGGCCCGGCGCCGTCGGCAGCTCCGGTTCACGGTGCTGGCGGGGCTGCTGGTGGTCGCGGTCATCACCGCGGTGGCGGCGGTGCGCTTCGGCCAGGACGCCGAGCGGCAACGCGCCGAGGCCGACCGGCAACGCGCCTGGGCGCTGACCCGCAGCGCCCAGGCCGCCTCCCGGAATGCGGCGACCTACAGCCAAGCCCTGCCCGACGACCCGGTGGCATCGGCGCGGCTCGCCATCGCGGCGCAAGCCATCGCCGACACCGACGAGGCACAGGTGAGCCTGGCCGTGCTTCTCAGCAGACCCGCCCGCGCTGTCTTGACCGGCCACACCGGCGCGGTGAACTCGGTGGTGTTCAGCCCGGACGGTGAACGTCTGGTCTCCGCCGGAGACGATGGCACGGTGCGGGTCTGGGACGCGGTCACCGGCAGGCAGCTCGGTGCCCTCCTCACCGGCGACACCGGCGCGGTGCGCTCGGTGGCGTTCAGTCCGGACGGTGAACGTCTGGTCTCCGCCGGAGACGACAAGACGGTGCGGATCTGGAATGTGGCCACCGGCAGGCAGCTCGGTGCCCTCCTCATCGGCGACACCGGCCTGCTGTACTCGGTGTACTCGGTGGCGTTCAGTCCGGACGGTGAACGCTTGGTCTCCGCCGGAAACGACAAGACGGTGCGGGTCTGGGACGCGGTCACCGGCAGGC
>NZ_JBEZNH010000007.1:224949-243123 GCF_040653115.1 Streptosporangium sp. NPDC048047
CGTTCAGTCCGGACGGCGAACGTCTGGTCTCCGCCGGAAACGACAAGACGGTGCGGGTCTGGGACGCGGTCACCGGCAGGCAGCTCGGCGCCCCTCTCGTCGGCCACACCGGCGCGGTGCGCTCGGTGGCGTTCAGTCCGGACGGCGAACGTCTGGTCTCCGCCGGAAACGACAAGACGGTGCGGATCTGGAACGCGGACACCCACAGGCAGCTCGGCGCCCCTCTCATCGGCGACACCGGCCTGCTGTACTCGGTGTACTCGGTGGCGTTCAGTCCGGACGGTGAACGTCTGGTCTCCGCCGGAGACAACGGGGCGGTGCGGGTCTGGAACGTGGCCACCGGCAGGCAGATCGGCGCCCCTCTCACCGGCCACGCCGGCGCGGTGTACTCGGTGGCGTTCAGTTCGGACGGTGAACGTCTGGTCTCCGCCGGAGACGACGGGGCGGTGCGGGTCTGGGACGCGGTCATCGGCAGGCAGATCGGCGCCCCTCTCACCGGCGACACCCCGGTGTACTCGGTGGCGTTCAGCTCGGACGGTGAACGTCTGGCTTCCGCCGGAATCGGTAGCACGGTGCGGATCTGGAACGCGGCCACCCACAGGCAGCTCGGCGCCCCTCTCATCGGCGACACCGGCTGGGTGTACTCGGTGGCGCTCAGTTCGGACGGTGAACATCTGGCCTCCGCCGGAGATGACAAGACGGTGCGGGTCTGGGACGCGGCTACCGGCAGGCAGCTCGGTGTCCCTCTCGCCGGCCACACCGGCCCGGTGTACTCGGTGGCGTTCAGCTCGGACGGTGAACGCTTGGTCTCCGCCGGAGATGACAAGACGGTGCGGGTCTGGGACGCGGCTACCGGCAGGCAGCTCGGTGTCCCTCTCGCCGGCCACACCGGCCCGGTGAACTCGGTGGTGTTCAGTCCGGACGGTGAACGTGTGGCTTCCGCCGGAGATGACAAGACGGTGCGGGTCTGGGACGCGGCTACCGGCAGGCAGCTCGGTGTCCCTCTCGCCGGCCACACCGGCCCGGTGAACTCGGTGGTGTTCAGTCCGGACGGTGAACGTGTGGCTTCCGCCGGAGATGACAAGACGGTGCGGGTCTGGGACGCGGCTACCGGCAGGCAGCTCGGTGTCCCTTTCACCGGCCACACCGGCCCGGTGAACTCGGTGGTGTTCAGTCCGGACGGTGAACGTGTGGCTTCCGCCGGAGACGACGGGGTGGTGCGGGTCTGGGACGCGGCTACCGGCAGGCAGCTCGGTGTCCCTTTCACCGGCCACACCGGCCCGGTGAACTCGGTGGTGTTCAGTCCGGACGGTGAACGTGTGGCTTCCGCCGGAGACGACGGGGTGGTGCGGGTCTGGGACGCGGCTACCGGCAGGCAGCTCGGTGTCCCTTTCACCGGCCACACGGGCCCGGTGCGCTCGGTGGCGTTCAGTCCGGACGGTGAACGCCTGGCCTCCGCCGGAGACGACAAGACGGTGCGGATCTGGGACGCGGCCACCGGCAGGCAGATCGGCGCCCCTCTCACCGGCCACACCGGCTCGGTGCGCTCGGTGGCGTTCAGCCCGGACGGTGAACGTCTGGCCTCCGCCGGCGCCGATGGCACGGTGCGGATCTGGAACGTCGGGATACCGTACGACCTTCAGAGCCTCCTGCGGGCCGCGTGCGGTATCGCGGTTCGGCCGTTCGCCCCCGAAGAGTGGCGGCGATACATCCCCGGCGAGCCGTACCGTCAGCCCAGCTGCCCGGTCACTCGATGAGGTCAGCCGCTCCCGCCCGCCGTACCGGCCCCGCCATGACCGAGGCGGGAGGTCGATCGGAAGAGGAGCGTTCGGGGCTACGGGCGCAGGCGGGCGGCGCGGGACTCCAAATACCGTTGTTCGGCGATGCTGGCGGTGGCCTTCGCCGCGCGCCGGTAGTGCTCGTACGCCCCGGCCGCGTCACCGGTCTTCTCCAGCAGGTGAGCCCGTACGGACAGCAGCCGGTGGTGCCCGGTCATCCGCTCGTCGCCGTCCAGCGCGGCCAGCAGGTCCAGCCCGGCCGCCGGGCCCTCGACCTCGGCGAGCGCGATCGCCCGGTTGAGGGTGACCATCGGGTTGGGCGCGATCCGCTCCAGGATCAGGTAGAGCGCGTGGACCTGCCGCCAGTCGGTCTCCGCGGCCGTGGCCGCGGCGGCGTGCGTGGCGGCGATGGCGGCCTGCAACCGGTACGGCCCCAGTTCCGGGCCGGCCAGCGACGCCTTGACCAGATCGAGGCCCTCGTCGATCATCCCGCGGTCCCAGCGCGTACGGTCCTGCTCGTCCAGCGGCACCAGGTCGCCGGTCGCGGTCGTGCGCGCCGCACGGCGGGCGTGGGTCAGCAGCATCAGCGCGAGCAGCCCGGTCACCTCGCCGTCGCCGGGGAGCTGCGCGTGCACCATCCTGGTCAGCCGGATCGCCTCGTGCGCGAGGTCGGCGCGGTGCAGCTCGCTGCCCGAGGAGGCGGTGTAGCCCTCGTTGAAGATCAGGTAGAGCACGTGCAGGACGACGCGGAGCCGTTCCTCGCGCTCCGGGCCGACCGGCAGGCCGAATCCGAAGCCGTCCCGGCCAGAGCCGGAGCCGGTGCCGGTGCCGGAGCCGACGCCGGACCCGGACCCGGAGCCGGAGGCGATGCCGGTGCCGGAGTCCGAGCCGCCCGGACCTGAGCCGGAGGCAGCGCCGGAGCCGCCCGGCGGGCCGAACGAGGCGCCCGCCGCCCTGATGCGCTGCTTGGCCCGGCTGATCCTGGCCGCCATCGTGGCCTCCGGCACCAGGAACGCGCGGGCGATCTCGGCGGTGGTCAGGCCGCCGACCGCCCGCAGCGTCAGGGCGGTCTGGGAGGCCGGGGTCAGCGTCGGGTGGCAGCACAGGAACAGCAGGACGAGCGTGTCGTCGGTGTCCGGTACGTCCTCGGGGGCCACCTCGGCGGCGGCCGTCGCCGTCTCCCGCTCGCGGCGGGCGTGCTCGCTGCGGATCTGGTCGATGAGCCGCCGGGACGCGACGGTCACCAGCCAGCCGCGCGGATTGTCCGGCACCCCCTCGGCCGGCCACTGCACCGTGGCGGCGAGGAGGGCCTCCTGCACGGCGTCCTCGCACTCCTCGAACCGGCCGTGCCGGCGGATCAGAGCGCCGAGGACCTGCGGCGTGAGTTCACGCAGCAGGTCCTCGATGGGCAGCGGGTCCTCGGTGGATGGCGACGTCACATCTCCGATTGTCCATCGGCGAACATCACCTGTCGCACTTCGACGCCCAGGCCCTCGATCGCGGCGTCCGGGACCTGCGCCGCCAGCTCGATCGCCCGCTCCTTGCTCTCGCAGTCGACGAAGTAGAAACCGCCGAGGTACTCCTTCGCCTCCAGGAAGGGGCCGTCGGTCACCACCGGCTGGCCGTTGCGCACGGACACGACGGCGGCCTGCGACGGGTCGACGAGCGCCTGCGTGGTGATCAGCTCGCCGGATCGCTTCAGCGACTCCAGGAGCCTGCCGTGGCCCTCGCCGATCGCGGCCTTCTCCTCGTCGGTCAGCGCGTCCAGCACGGCCGGGTTGATGTGCATGCTGATCAGGAACTTCATCTGGCACTCCTTGTGGTTCACGGGCCCCGTCCGGGTCCTTCGCCGGTCGGTCGGAGCCGTCGCCGTCGTCTTGACATCCCCACTGGAACTTTCTCAGAAGATTTTCGCCGCCCCGCGCCGGCGGTGCCGGAAACCGCCTGCCGGCGGTGCCGGGAACCGCCCGCCGTACGGATGTCAAGAAACCCCCCGCCGCTCCGACCAGGCGGCGAGACGTCGAGAGGACAGGGGTTTTCGATATGAGAGTCGACCGGACATGGCTGGGGCTGGCGCTCCTCACACTGCCGACGCTGCTCGTCGCGGTGGACACGACGGCGCTGCTCCTCGCGCTCCCGCGGCTGAGCGCCGACCTGGGGGCCACGAACGTTCAGCAGCTGTGGATCAGCGACGGCTACGGGTTCATGGTCGCCGGGCTGGTCATCACGATGGGCACGCTCGGCGACCGGATCGGACGGCGGCGGCTGCTGCTGATCGGCGCGGCGGCGTTCGCGACGCTGTCGGTCGTGGCGGCCTTCGCGACCGGCCCGCTGACGCTGATCGTCGTACGGGCGCTGCTGGGCGTCGCCGGGGCGACCCTGGCTCCGTCCACGCTCGCCCTGATCACCGATATGTTCCGTGACGAGCGGCGGCGCGGGAAGGCCATCGCGATCTGGGCGACCTGCCAGTTCACCGGCGGCGCGCTCGGGCCCGTGCTCGCCGGGTTCCTGCTCCAGCGCTTCTGGTGGGGATCGGTGTTCCTGATCGCCGTGCCGGCGATGGCGATGCTGCTGTTCGCCGGGCCGTTCCTGCTTCCGGAGTTCCGTGACGACCGGGCCGGGCGGCTCGATCTCGTGAGCGCCGGACTGTCGCTCGTGGCGGTGCTCGCGATGGTCTACGGGGTCAAGCAGCTGACCGTCGAGGGCGTGTCGGTCGTGCCGGCGGTGGTCCTCGTCGCCGGCGCGGCCGTCGGGGCCGTGTTCGTACGGCGGCAGCTGCGTCTCGCGACGCCGCTGCTGGACCTGCGGCTGTTCCGCAACCGCCCGTTCACGGCCGTGATCGTCGGGCTGGTCCTCGCCGGTGTCGCCATGGCCGGCACGGGGCTGATGGTGACCCAGTACCTGCAGGGTGTGCTGGGCTTCTCGCCGTTCGCGTCGGCGGTGCTGTTCGCGCCGATGGGCCTGGGCGTGGCGGCCGGCACCATGACCGCGCCGATGCTGGTCCGGTGGATGAGGCCGGCGACCGCGATCGCGGGCGGGCTGGCGGTGTCGGCGCTGGGCGGTCTGCTGCTGGCCGTGGTCGGCGGTCCGTACGCCCTGCCGCTGGCGATGACCGGCATCACCGTGCTGGCGCTCGGCGCCGGACCGCTGTTCGCGCTGGGCACCGGGCTGGTCCTCGGGTCCGTGCCGCCGGAGCGCGCCGGTTCGGCGGCGTCGATGTCGGAGACCGGCAACTACCTCGGCGGATCGCTCGGGTTCGCGCTGCTCGGCGTGGTGGCCGCGGTGGTCTACCGCGGCCGGATGGGCGGCACGTCCGACTCGCTGGCCGCCGCGCTCGTGGCCGCCGGACGTCTTCCGGCCGGGCGGGGCGCGGAGCTGCTGGCCGCCGCGCGGGAGGCGTTCACCGCGAGCCTGCACGTCGTCGGCGTCATCGCCGCGGTCCTCTTCGCCGGGCTGGCCGTACTGGTCCTGACGATGCGCCCGGCGGACGGGGCCGTCCCGGCGGCGCTCCCCGAGTACGAGGCGACCCGCCCGTAGGGGCCGGGGCCGGTGTCGCGGTGCCGTGTCCGGCGCCGGTGCCGCGGCGCCGTGAACCCAGGCGGTCCGGCCTTTCCGGCGGAGACCGCGAGCGGTCCGGTCCTCCGGGGAAACCCTGCGCGGTCCGGCTCTCCGGGAGGAGACCCCGGCGGTCTAGCCTTCGGGGTAGAAGAGGAACAGCGTGCAGCCCGTCGCCGTCTGCGGGACGTGCGAGCTGCCCGCGGGGGCGTGGATGAAGGAGCCGGCCGGGTAGTCCCGGTCGCCGTCGTTGAAGACGCCGGAGACCACGAAGACCTCCTCCGGCCCCGGGTCGTGGACGTCGATCCCCTGCCAGCGGGCGCCGGCGTCCATCTCCAGCACGTAGGCCGCCGCGCCGTCGTCCCCGGTCCACAGCGGGCGCAGCCGGATGCCCGGGAAGACCTCGCGGACCGGGGCGTCCTGGACGGAGGACCACACGTAGGCGGACGTGTTCCGTTCTGTCGTCATGGGGTCAGCCTCGCCGCCGCCCGCCGTCCCGCCGAGTGTCAGGAAAGACGTCGTGCGGTACTTTCCTGCCATGCATCGGATGACGGCGCTCGTCCGGGCGCCGCAGTCGACCTTCGAGCTCGGCTGCGTGGCGCAGGTGTTCGGGATCGAGCGGCAGGGGCTTCCGACGCGGTACGCCTTCGGCGTGTGCGCGGAGCACCCGGGCCCGGTCGCGACGCACGCCGGGTACGACATGCTCGTGACCGACGGGCTGGACGCGCTCGACCGGGCGGACACCGTGGTCGTCCCGGGCTGGCCGCCCGCCGGGGAGCCGCCCTCGCCCGCGGTCGTCCGGGCGCTGCGCCGCGCGCACTCCCGCGGGGCGCGGATGGTCAGCATCTGCTCCGGCGCCTTCGCACTGGCGCACGCCGGTCTGCTGGACGGACGGCGGGCCACCACCCACTGGGCGCTGGCGGGCGGACTCGCCGCGCGTTTCCCGAACATCCAGGTCGACCCGGACGTGCTGTACGTGGACCACGGTGACGTGGCCACCAGCGCCGGCGCCGGGGCCGGCTTCGACCTGTGCATGCACCTGGTCCGCGCTGACCAGGGCGCCCGGTACGCCGCGCACATCGCACGGACCATGGTCATGCCGCCCCACCGCGAGGGCGGGCAGTCGCAGTACTCGGCGCCGCCGCACCCCGCGCAGATCGACGGCACGCTCGCGCCGCTGCTGGAGTGGGCCACCGGGCGGCTCGGCGAACCGGTGACCGTCGAGGGCATGGCCGCGCACGAGGGGATCTCGACGCGAACGCTCGCCCGGCGGTTCGCCGACCAGCTCGGCACCAGCCCCGGGCGGTGGCTGCTCGCCCAGCGGATCGCCGCCTCCCGGGACCTCCTGGAATCCTCCGACCTGCCGCTGGACGCCGTCGCCCGCCGCGCGGGTCTCTCCTCGGCGACGAACCTCCGCAGGCGCTTCCTCAACGCCCTGGGCACGACGCCGGGCGCCTACCGCCGGGCGTTCCGGGCCGCGGAGTGACCGGCCCGGCGAGTCGTCACGTGTCGAGGACCTCGGTGTTCTGGCAGGCGGTCAGGAGCCAGCGGCCGTCCTCCTTGGACATGACGTACATCGGGCTGCCCGCGTTCCCGACCGGCTCGCCGCCGGGCGTGAGGTAGCGCTGGCGCACCTTGACCGCGGCGACGTCGGGCCGGATGAACAGCACGTGCTCCACCTCGTACGTGGGCGTGACGTCCGTCATCGCGCCGGGGAGCACCTTGTGGGTGAACTCCGAGATCTCGTCGCGGCCGAAGAGCCGCCTGCCGTGGGCCGTCGTCCAGACGGCGTCGTGCCGGAAGAGGCCGGCGAACTCCCCGGGGAGCATGTTCCGCTGGGAGTGCTGGACGGCGGCGACCACCTCCCTGATCGCCTCGATCTCGGTCTCACGGGTGTGCTCGTCGATGTGCTCCGCGTTCATGCGGACCACGGTGCCGCCTCAACCTCACTTGAGGTCAAGCCGGCCCGCACGCCGGAGCCGAGCCGTCCGGGCGGAGCGGTGTGCGGCGGGGTTCAGTCGGAGGCGTGCAGTCAGATGACTCAAGCCACCGGACCTTCGGAGCCTCATCGTCGGAGACGTCAGAACGGGGCGCCCGGGGAGAGAACCGGGCCCTCCTCGACCCGGGAGAGGATCGAGTTGTTTCCAACGACCAAGAAGGTTCGCTCCGGCATCGGCGAGGAACGCGGGCGTTCTTCGCACCGTTTCCGGCCGATGGCCCCGCCTTCGTGGGTGCGCCTGCTGGCCGTCACGACGGTGACGTTCGGCGCGGTGATGACGTCGAGTGCCCTCGGCGGCGCCGCCTCCGCCGACCCCGCTCCGGCGGGAGCGAACCGGACCGTCACGGCCACCCCCGATCCGGGCGCGGCCCAGGCCAGGAAGAAGATGGAGACCGCCCTGGCCTCGCAGAAGGAGATGGAGACCCGCGCGGAGAGCAGGGAGCGCTGGGCGAAGGAGCACGGCATCATCGGGATGTCCGCCGACAGTGCCGGGCATGTCACGGCGGTCGTGCCGCGGACGGCTTCGGCCCGCGAGCTGACCGAGGTCAGGGCCGCAGCCGAGGCGAGGCGCACGTCCTCCGGCGGCACGCCGAACGCACCGGCCGCGAAGGCGCCGAACACGCCGGACGCCTCGAACGCGCCGGACACGTCGAGCGGGCTGGACGCGCCGAGCGCGCCGATCACCGTGAAGCGCAGCACCCTCACCGCGGCCGACATCAAGGCCACGGCGGACAGGCTCATGGCCTTCCACGCCGAGCACCCGCGGTACGGGATCAGTTTCCGGTTCGACGCGGCCGAGGACGCGACCGTGGTCACCGGAGACCTGCCCGACGCCCTCGCCGCGGAGCTGAGGAGGACGGCGGGCAGGCTCGTTCTGCGTACGGCCCCCGGCACCGTCGTCAAGGAGGACGTGGGCCACTACTCGCCCGCCGTCTCCCTCCGCCTCAGGGAGGGCGTGGGAAGGGTTCAAGATCGGGGTCCGTGGCACTTCGGCGGGGCGAGGATCTACGCCAGTGACGGCTCCGTCTGCTCCAGCGGGTTCTCGATGGACGCCGACCCGGGGAGCGACGCCACGTACTCGACGACCGCCGGGCACTGCGGGTGGATCGGCGCGAACTGGCTCTCGGGCGGCTACGAGTACGGCACGGCCGTCTACCGGGTCGACTATCCCCGGGACGACGTGCTGAAGCTCGACTGCTGCGCCGAGAACTACGGCGACCGGATCTGGACCAGCCCGACCACCACCAGGAAGGTCTCATGGGCGTGGGACCCGGGACTCGGCTACAACACCCCCGACGGGGGCAGCGGCATCTGCGTCTCCGGCGGCGTCACCGGTGACGAGCGCTGCTTCGCGAAGATCACCAACACGAGCGCGACCGTCTGCTTCGCGAACCACGGCGGGTGCACCCAGAACCTGCTGGCGTACGAGCGGGCGAACGGAGAGCAGATGACCTGGTCCGGTGACTCCGGGTCTCCCGTCTACTCCCTCATCAGCGACGGCAGCGCCGAGATGCACGGAACGCACGTCGGGCTGGAGCGTTACGCCTACGGGGGCGGCGCCGAGAAGTACGTCCACTACGCGGTGAAGTACTCGACCATCAGGTACAACTTCGGCGGGACCGTCAGGAACTGGTGACCGGCCGGCCGGGCCGGGTGCGGCCACCGTGCGGTGGCCGCACCCGGCCCGCCCTCCGCCTCCGTTCTCAGAGCGCGTCCCCGAGCCTGCCCAGGGCGTCGCGCAGGGCGGCGCGGGAGGTGATGCCGAGCTTGGGGAAGATCCGGTAGAGGTGGGAGCCGACGGTGCGCGGCGACAGGTGCATCCGCTCGCCGATCTCCTTGTTCGTCAGCCCGGCGGCGGCGAGATCGGCGATCCGGCGTTCCTGCCAGGTCAGAGCGGTCGGGTGCGGCGACGCGGAGCCGGCGGATACCCCCGAGGCCCGCAGCTCGGCTCGGGCCCGCCCGGCCCAGCCGGCGGCGCCGAGCCGTTCGAAGGTCTCGGCGGCGCGGGCCAGGAGGGGCCGGGCCGCCCCGGGCCCCCGGGTGTGCCGGCGCCGCACGCCGTGGGCGAGGCGGATACGGGCCAGCTCGAAAGGGAACCCGGCGCCCGCCGGGTCGGCCTCGGCCCTGCCGTACATGTCCTCCGCCTCCTTCTCGTCGGCGGTCGTCATGGCCAGGGCGCCGTAGGTGATCAGCGCCAGCCGGGGCGAGACGCCGGGCAGACCCGCGTCGAGCGCGGCCAGGGCGTGCCGGCGGGCCTGTTCCAGACGGCCCGTGCGCACCGCCGCCTCGACCAGGTCGAGCAGTGTGCGCGAGGCCTGGTGCGCGTAGCGTTCGAACGATCCCGGCGGCGTGATGCCGATGGCGTGGAGGTAGGCGGCCTCGTAGTCTCCCTCGCTCAGCGCCGCCGCCGTGCCGACGGCGTCCGTGATCTGCGTCAGGAACCCGACTCCGCGCGGTCTGGCCCAGGCGTCCGTGACGGCCTGCAGTTCCCGTGCGCGTTCCACCCGGCCGCGCAGTGCCGAGAGGAGTCCCAGGTACGCGCGCGTATGGTGGGCGAACAGCGCGTACCCGCAGGAGGTGGTCAGCTCCAGCGCCCGCTGTCCCGTGCGTTCGGCCTCGTCCCACTCGCCGGCGGCCAGCTGATCGAGCATGATCAGGTGCAGCATGGTCATGCCGTTCGCCACGGCACCGGTCTCCACCTCGCGGTCCACGGCACGCCGCAGGTGAGGGCGGTATCGGCTCAGCGTGTCGACGTGGTAGGCGGCGACCGCCAGGCGTGAGACGTCCCACGGCTCCAGGCCCCGCCCGTCGGTGAACGCCCGCTCGACGCGCTCGTGCACGCCCGTGCCGTACCGGACCACGTCGCTCCACGCGTCGCGGTAGATCGCCGAACGCGGATCGACGCGGTCTCCCAGGGAGTCCAGTAACCGCCCGGTACGGTCCCACAGCGTGGCGTCGCCCGCGTACTGGCTGATGGCCAGGAGCAGGTTCACCAGCCGGGTGAGCGTCTCGGCGGACCCGTGGCCGTCACGCGGATCCGCGCGCGGGCTCCCATGCGGGGTCTGGCGCAGGTCCTCGATCGCCGCCGCGACCCGGCGGTGCGCCCACCGTACGTCGCCGTCCTCGTAGAGGGCCGCGTACGCCGAGGTGACGACCGTGGCGGGGGAGTCGGCCCCGCCCGGCGCGGGGTCCGCACGGAGGAGTTCCCGCGCCTGGTCCAGGAGCGCGGCGTGTCCGGCGATGAACGCGGCGTCACCGAGCCGCCTGGACCGATCGGCGGGGTTCTCGCTCAGCTCGGCCGCACGGGTCAGCCAGGCCACGGCCGTCACCGCGCCGCCCCGCCGGGTCGCGGAGCCGGCCGCCGCCTCCAACGCGGCGGCCACCTCCTCGTCGGGGTCCACCTGCGAGGCCGCCAGATGGTAGGCGCGTCGCTCGACGTCGTCGCGGTGCACCCGCGCGAGGTGCGCGTGCGCCGCGCGGCGCTGGTCGGGGGTCGCGAGCCCCACGACGGTCGAACGGACCAGCGGGTGCCGGAAGACGACCTCGCCGGTGAGGGGGTCGGTGTCCAGCAGGCCGGCCGCGACCGCCTCGTCGGTGCCGCGCATGCGGTACCGCGCGCCGGCCGGGCGGCTTCCGCCCGGCCCCGCCCCGGCGCCGTCGAGGGCGCCCCGCAGCAGCTCCTCGCGCACGGTGGCGCCGAGCCGTTCGATGCGCACGCCGTAGACGTGCTGGAGCCGGCGGGACGGCAGGAGACCGCCGGCCCCCGGCGGCTCCCCGTCCGTACGGCGCGCGTGGTCGCCGCCCAGGTGGGAGGGGAGCTCGAGGAGGGCGAGCGGATTGCCCATGGACTGGTTCAGGACGACGCGCCGGGTTCGTGGGTCGAGCCGTGGGTGGCGCGCGTCCAGCAGCCGTTCGGCGGCCTCGCCGGAAAGGGCCGCCACCGGGAGCTCGGGAAGCGCGGCCGTGTCGAACCGCGAACCGACATCGGACCGTACCGCGATCAGCATCTTCACCGGGACGCCGGTGAGCCGGCGTCCCACGAACCCGCACACCTCGATGCTGGAGGCGTCCAGCCACTGGCCGTCGTCGAGCAACAGCAGTAACGGCCTTTCCTCCGTCGCCAGGGCCAGCAGGTCGAGTACGGCGATGCCGAGCGACATGACCGACGGCGTCCTCCCCTCGCACAGGCCGAAGGCCACGTCGAAGACGGCGCGGCGCCCGTCGCCGAGTCCGGGCAGGCGGGGCAGGAGCGGATGGAGGAGCTGGTGCAGGCCGGCATAGGGCAACTCCGACTCCGCCTCGACCCCCGCGGCGCGGATCACCTCGTGTTCGGGGGTCGCGAGGCCGGCCACATGGTCGAGCAGGGCGCTCTTGCCGACCCCGGTCTCGCCCCTGAGAATGAGGGCCCGCCCCTCGGCGGCCGTCACGAACGCGGACAGCCGCTCCCGCTCGTCATTCCGGTCCACCATCGTCTGGATGAGCGATTCCACGACTCTCCCGCGCTCGGCGCCGTCACGACGGACGATGACGTGTCTTCATGATGTGCGTCAGTTATGTGACAGTTAAATCTATATTCTTCATCATGAAGGGGCATAAGGAAAGTCATGTGCCACACCGCGGGTAGGTTGTGGAAATGAGAGTAGACGCGACACGCAACCTGGAGCGCGTCCTGAGCACGGGTGCCCGTCTGCTGGCCGACGACCCCTCGGTGAGCATGGCCGCCATCGCCGCCGGGGCGGGAGTCGATCGCCGTACGGTCTACCGGCGTTTCGCATCCCGCGAGGAACTGCTGGCCGCCGTGTACCAGGCGCGGTACGACGCGGTCGAGGAGGTCGTCGACGCCGCCAGGCTGCGGGAGGCCCCCGTCACCGTCGCGTTGCACCGGTACGTCGAGGGGGTCATCGCGGTCAACCGCAGATGGCCCGTGGAAACGAGTCGGCTGCTCGCGGAGGAGACGCTCCGCGAGCGTCGCAGACGGCTGATCGACGAAGTCGACCGCTTCCTGCGGCGTGCCACCGATGAGGGCCTCCTGCGATCCGACCTGCCGCCCGGCTGGTTGGCCGCGATCCTGCCGTCCCTGATGCTGCACGCCGCGGAGAAGCTGCCCGAACTGAGCGCCGCGCAGGCCGCCGACGTGGTCGTCGACACGCTGCTGCGGGGCGCCGGAATGTCATAGCGGGTCAGTGCGCGGCGCGCTGGAACCAGGTCACCTGCGCCCCGTTGTCGAACGACTCCCGCCGGACGGGGGTGAAGAGCGTGGGGTCGAACCCGCCCTGGAAGGCCGAGATGCCCGAGCCGGCGACCACCGGGTACCACTTGACGATCAGCTCGTCGATCTCCGGGAGCAGCGCCCCCGCCAGCTTCCCGCCCCCGGCGAGGTAGACGTCCTTGCCGGAGGACTCGGCCTTGAGCCGGCGGACCAGCCCGACGGGGTCGCCGGGGACGAGCTCGACCGACGGGTCGTCGATCTTCTCCAGCGTCGAGGACACCACGTACTGCCGCAGGTGGGTGTAGGGGCTGGTGATGCCGACGTCCAGGGCGGGCCGGTAGGTGCCGAGGCCCATCACCACCGTGTCGAACCGCTTGTTGGGCGCGTCGGCCAGGCCGACGTGCGGGCGGATGTGCGAGGGGATCACCTCGGGGTGCTGTTCGTTCATCCACGCGGCCATGTCGTCGCTCAACGGGTAGAAGTCGAACTCACCGCCGGGGCCGGCGATGTAGCCGTCGATGGAGACGCCGACGTAGTAGACGAGCTTTCGCATATCTGAACACTCCATATGTAGTACTTCACTTGAAGTGGTTCAAACGTAGTACTACACCGCTAGGGTGTCAACATGCGAAAGAACGACCAGCGCAGGAACACGCTCCTCGACGCGGCCATCGAGGTGCTGGCCAGGGAAGGTGCCCGCGGCCTGACCTTCAGGGCGGTCGACGCCGAGGCGGGCACCCCGACCGGCACGGCCACCAACTACTTCGCCAACCGCGACGACCTGCTCATGCAGATCGCCGATCGGGTCTACCAGCGGTGGATGCCTGACGAGGCCACCTGGGCCGCCGCGGAGGCCGGGCCGCGGGACACCGCCAAGGTGACCGAGCTGATGCGGGAGACGGTCGGCCGGGTCGCCGGGTTCCGCAGCGGCTATCTCGCCATGCTGGAGCTGCGGCTGGAGGCGACCCGGCGGCCCGCCCTGCGTGTCGTGCTCACCGGGAGGGTGCGCGCGGACATGGACGCGAACGTCTCCTACCACCTGAAGCGGGGCCTGCCGGGCGACGCGAACTCGGTCAGGCTCCTCATACTGGCGCTCAACTGGCTGATCGTGGAGACGCTGACACTCCCGGAGCTGTTCGCCCCCGAGGAAGTGGACGAGCTGGTGGTCAAGGCGGTCGAGCGCAGCCTCGCCGTCACCTGACCCCCGGGAGCGGTCCGGGATCCACGGGGCCGTCTTCCGTGCGGTCTCCGTACGGCTCGGCTCAGCCCGCGGTCAGACCGGCCCGTCCGCCCGCACCCGCCGCCCCAGTCCCAGTCCCGGCCCCGGCCCCGGCGTCGGCGTCGGTGCCGGTGTCGGTGTCGGTGTCCCACAGGGCGGTGCCGTGGGACTCGACGAGGACGCGGATGCGGGCCAGCGCCTCGGCGGCCGGCAGGCCCTCCAGCCGTCGTCCGTCCCGCAGCCGCAGGGCGACCTGGCCGGCGGCGGCCTCCCGGGCGCCGATGACGACGTGGTAGGGCACCAGGCGGGCCTGCCGTACGCGGGCGCCCAGGCTGCCGTGCTCCGGCCCGGCGACCTCGGCCCGCAGCCCGAGCCCGGTGCAGCGGCCGGCGAGCGCGGCGGCGTCCGGCAGTTCGGCGTCGGACACCGGGAGGACCACCACCTGGACGGGGGCGAGCCAGGCGGGGAAGGTGCCGCCGTGGTGCTCGATGAGGTGTGCCACGGCGCGTTCCACGCTGCCGATGATGCTGCGGTGGACCATCACCGGCCGGTGCCTGGCGCCGTCCGCGCCGACGTAGTGCAGGCCGAACCGTTCGGGCTGGTGGAAGTCGACCTGGACGGTGGACAGGGTGGACTCGCGGCCGGCGGCGTCGGCGACCTGGACGTCGATCTTGGGACCGTAGAACGCGGCCTCGCCCTCGGCCGCCTCGTACGGCAGACCGGAGCGGTCGAGGACCTCGGTCAGCAACTCGGTGGAGCGCCGCCACAGCTCGGGGGCGGCGACGTACTTCCCGCCGGGGCCGGGCAGGGAGAGCCGGTAGCGGGCCGGGACGATCCCCATCGCCCGGTGCGCCCGGCGGATCATCTCCAGCGCGGCCCCCGCCTCGTCGGCGACCTGCTCCAGGGTGCAGAAGATGTGCGCGTCGTTGAGCTGGATGGCCCGGACGCGGGTCAGCCCGCCGAGCACGCCCGACAGCTCCGAGCGGTACATGCCGCCCAGCTCGGCCATGCGCAGCGGCAGCTCGCGGTGGCTGCGCGAACGGGAACGGAAGATCAGCGCGTGGTGCGGGCACAGGCTCGGCCGCAGGACGAACCGCTCACCGCCCAGGTCCATGGGTGGGAACATGTCGTCGCTGTAGTGCGACCAGTGCCCGGAGATCTCGTACAGCTCCCGTTTGCCCAGCACCGGTGAGTACACGTGCCGGTAGCCGGCTCTCCGCTCGGCCTCGCGGATGTACTCCTCCAGCGCGTGCCGTACGGCGGCGCCGTCCGGCAGCCAGTACGGCAGGCCCGCGCCGATCAGCGGGTCGGTGTCGAACAGGCCGAGCTCGCGGCCGAGTCTGCGGTGGTCGTGCATGGCGGTCTCCTCGTGGATGCGGTCCCGGGAGGCGAGTGACCGCGAAGACCGAAAAGCCCCGGGGCATTCGCCCCGGGGCTTCGGATCAAGACATCTGTCAGCGCGCCGGGACACTCTCCGGCGTCGTCGTCATGGCGGCACGCTGCATACGGAAAACGGTAGCAGAGTGACATCCCCGGCCCCTAGTCTTCAGGCGCACGGGTCGCCCGGTCGAACAGCTCGACGAGCTCGTCCGCGCAGAGGCCGGGATCGAGGCCGTCGACGACCCGCTCGGCCATCGTGTCGATGGACGCGCGAAGGGCCGCCCCCATCACGGTGCAGTCGAATGCCCGGAAGGCCCCCGTGCGCTGCCCGTCCGCGAACAGCGCCGTCAGCCTGGCTATTGCGGCGTCCCGCTCCCCGCCCCCGACGGGAGCCTGGTTGAAGGCGATCTGCTGCACCGCGCGCACGTGCCCGGGGTGGCGGGCGACGAAGGCGATGTTCGACCTGATGAACGCCTCCAGTTGGGCGCGGGCTCCGTGCGCCGCCTCCAGCGCCGGGCGCATGAAGGCCGCGGCGTCGGCGACGACCTGCTGGACGACGGCCTCCAGCAGCCGGTCCTTGTTGGAGAAGTGGTAGGTGATCAGTCTCTTGCTGCTGAGCCCGGCGTGCTCGCAGATGGCTTCGAACGTGGTCTCCGCGTACCCGCGCTCGGCGAGCACGGCGATCGCGGCCGAGGCGATCTGAGCTCTGCGCGCCTCGGTGGCCGCCTGACGAGTCCCGGGGCTTCTCATGTCACCCGAGCTTGCCACCCTTGGGGTACGCCTCACGCACGGAGCGCCGGTTGACGATGAACGCGACGGCGGCGACCAGGACGCCGACCACTCCCTGCTCCGCCTTCATCCACACCGGATAGCCGCTGTCGGGAGCGAGCAGGATGAGCAGGATCCCGATGGGCGCGGCGACGCTGACGAAGCGGATGCGCACGTACGCGGATCTCCTCCCGCGTTCGGCCTGCCCGGTCAGGGCGACGAGCCAGACGGACGCCGCGGCCACGGCCGCCCCGCGCAGCCACACCACCCAGTTGCCGCCGACGACGGCGGCCACGCCGAGCGTCGCGACCGAGATGACGAGGACGGCGACGAAGATCGCCCGGACGGGGGTCCATGCCGATTTCTTATCCATGCGAATAAATTTATCCGTGCGGATAATCTATGGCAAGCCTCATCGCGGCCCGCACACGGCCGCCGTCGCCCGGGAGGCCGGGCCGTACCCCTGACGAAGGTGGGGGAGGCGGGCCTGCCGATCGGCCGATGTGGCGGGGTGGTCCCGGCTTCTACCTTCGATCCCGTCCCCCTGAGGGGCTCTCCCTTTCACCCCATAGAACGGAGTTCCCGTGGTCATGCCCGTGCGCCGCGCCGCCGCCCTGACGCTCTCCCTGTCGGCCGCCGCCGCCCTCACCGCCGTCGCCGCTTCGCCGTCCGTCGCCGCGTCGTCATCGGGTGCCGCGCCGGCCGCCGCGTCGTCACCGGACGCCGCTGGAGCCGCCGGAGTCGCTGGAGTCGCTGGAGCCGCCGGAGCCGTCGCGGCGCCGTCCCGCCTCGTGGGAACGGCCGTGCCGCCGGACGCCGCCGTTCCGGCGAGCGGCGGGAGGGCCGCCGCCGTGGAGCTGCGGCTTCCCGCGCCCAGCGGCCCGTACGCGGTCGGCCGGGACGTCCTGCACCTCGTGGACGACACCCGCACCGACCCGTGGGTGCCGTCGGTGGGCGCGCGGCGGCTCATGGTGTCGGTGTACTACCCGGCCAGGACCGCCGGGGACGGCGCCGCGGCGCCGTACATGACGACCGAGGAGGCCCGGCTGCTGCTGAAGGCCCAGGGGCGGGACAAGCTGCTCGCGCCCGAGGTGCTCGCCGGGACCCGGACGAACGCGCGGACCGGCGCCCGCCCCGCCGGGGGCAGGCATCCGCTGGTGCTGGTCTCGCCGGGCTTCTCGCTGAACCGCGCCACGCTCACCGTGCTCTCCGAGGACCTGGCCTCGCGCGGCTACGTCGTCGCGCTCGTCGACCACGCCTACGAGTCGTTCGGCACGACCTTCCCGGACGGCCGGACCCTCACCTGCGTGGCCTGCGAGACCGTCGAGGGCGCGCCGGCGGACGGGGCCGAGAAGGAACTGCTGGCCAGGGTCGCGACCGGCAGGGCGACCGACCTCTCCTTCGTCCTGGACGCGCTGACCGGCCGCCGCGCGTCCGCGGCCGCTCGGACGTCCACAGCGGCTCAGGCGTCCACGACGGCTCAGGCGGCGACGGCGGCTCAGGCGGCGACGGCGGCTCAGGCGGCGACGGCGGGCGACCGTACGGCGGGCCACCGGCCCGCATGGAAGCGGTCGGGGATGATCGACACGAGGCGGATCGGGGCGGTGGGCCACTCCATCGGGGGCAACGCCGCGGCGAGCCTCATGGCGGGCGACCGGCGGGTCCGCGCCGGGGTGAACATGGACGGCACGTTCTTCGCGCCCGTCCCCGGCTCCGGGCTCGGCGGCAGGCCCTTCATGATGCTCGGCACCGCCGCCGGGCACTCGCCCGGCTCCGAGGACGTCTCCTGGTCCCGCGACTGGGCACGTCTCGACGGCTGGAAGCGCTGGCTGACCGTGAAGGACACCGGCCACTTCTCCTTCATCGACATCCCGGTCCTGGGCCGGCAGCTCGGGGTGACCGACCCCGAGGCGCCGCTGCCCGGAGACCGGTCCGCGGAGATCACCACGTCCTACGTGGGCGCCTTCTTCGACCGGCACCTGCGGGGGAAGGCCCAGCCGCTGCTCGACGGGCCGGCCCCCGCCACCCCCGAGGTGACCTTCCACAACCCCTGACCATCGGGGCCGGTACGGCGGGCGGTCGGGAACGGATCGGCGGGAGGCCGGTGCCGGTGCGACGGATGCGGGCGGGTCGGCGGGACCGGCGCCGGTACGGCGGGCGTGGGCGGATCGGCGGCGAGATCGGCGCCGGTGCGGCCGGTATGGCGAGCGCGGGCGGGTCAGACATCCCTGGATGTGGAATGTCAAGCCGCAAGGTCCTGTTGCCG